>CAZFII010000064.1:0-6702 GCA_964518925.1 uncultured archaeon | reverse complement strand
AGCCACGGCCGGGATTTGAACCCGGGACCTTTGCCTTACCAAGGCAACGCTCTGCCAGCTGAGCTACCGTGGCTGAAGGTATTTGTATTTAACTGAATTAAAATGTTTCGATCTGTAGGAAAATTGATATTCAAAATCGATTGATATTTTTGGATGAGGATGTATCCACTTTGCCCTTCTTGTTTGCTGAACAGAGTATACTATGAAGCTAGACTCGTGACAGATGACGATGAAATCATAAGGAGATGTGTAGACGAAGCGTTAAAAATGCTTGCAGAGAACTTCTCAAAAAGACCTATAAACGCCCATCTCGCAACGAGGATTCACAGAAGGGTTTACGAGATTCTTAACTGTGAAGATCCGTATAAGAAGGTAAAAGAAAAGGCAAATGAAGTTGCAAAAAGATTCTTACCAGAAGCAGAAAAGATAGTTGAAAAATCTGAGGATAAATTCAAAACATCTTTAATTGCTTCAATTATTGGGAATACTTTTGATTACGGTGTTTTAGGGCATAAAGTATCTGAGGAGATAAGGGACTACTTCATGAGTATGATCAAAAAGGGATTGAAGATTGATCACACCGATAGAATAAAGGAGCTATGCAAAGGTAACGTCGTTTATCTAACGGATAACGCTGGGGAGATATTCTTTGATACGTTGTTTATGAGAGAAATAAAAAAGACTTGTAAGCGATTAACCGTCGTTGTAAGGGGGAGACCAGTGTTGAGCGATGCAACACTTGAAGATGCCTTACTTGCTGGAGTAGATAAAATAGCTGATGAGATACTAACGAATGGAAAGGGAGCAATTGGAATAATTTTGGAAGAACTACCTGATGAAACACTTAAGAGATTAGAGAGCGCAGACATAATAATAGCAAAGGGCATGGCCAATTACGAATGCCTTTCTGAAGCGGAGTTTAAGCCTATAGCGTTTTTACTAACGGCTAAATGTGAACCAGTTGCGAAAGATATAGGTGTAGAAGTTGAAGATATGGTAGCAATGGTGGTTGAATGAGAGAAAAGGGATTGATAAGCTTGTTTAGTGCATTTGACAAGATTTTAGGATCAAAAATCGATTGCGAGTACTATCCATGCCATTTCGAGGGGCAGGATTGCACTTTTTGTTATTGCCCCTTTTATCCATGTTTTTTGTATAGACTTGGTGGAGAAATAGTAAAATCTAGCAATAAATACGTTTGGAGCTGTAAGAACTGTAGATGGATACATGAAAAGGAAAACGTTGAAGAAGTCGTAGATTATTTTTCATCTTATCCGAGACAGATAATTGCTGAAGGAGATTGGTATTTTTTCAACAAATCCTTACAAATGATTCTGTTTGGAAAAGTCCTGAGTGAGGAGATAAACAATGCTTATAACCTAATTCCAGCAAACTTCTACAAACTTGAATGCAGAAGTACTGATAAATCTATTGCATTAGCAATAAAACTCGACAAAGAGTTCAACATCGAATACATCAGAAAGATCACCAGTATCGAAGAAGCCAAAAATGGAGAAATAATAATTCCAGAGAAATTCAATAACACCATTAGAGGAATTTATAAAAACAGATTTGTCGAATGTAAATTGTAATGCTGCTGACAACATCAAGAAAGCCGAGCAGAAAAACTAGAAGACTTGCAAAGGTCTTGTCGAGATTTTTGAACTGGAGATACGTAAATCGTGGAAAAATGAATTTGGAAAAAGTTTTCTCTTTAGATAGGGATGTCGCTATAATTGAAGAGATAAAGGGAAATCCCGCAATTCTAAGAATATACCGAAATTCTAAAGAGTATTTCAGGATTAGATTCAATGTAAGTAATATAAGAAAGATAAAAATGGATGACAGCACACCAGTTGTCATAGGTAATCCATTCTTTGATCCTCTGATATTTGGAGCAATACCGCACAACAAAGCTGGATTAAAACTTATGAGGAAGGTAGATTTCCCAAAAGAAATATATGTAAAAGATAAAAAGCTCTACTTTTATTTTAAAGGTGTTTTAGTCTTTAGCATGAAGGTGCTAGACTACTCTATCGAACTCAACAAAGTCGGAAGGTAACTCCTCAGTTCCAGCTTCATCAAGCACTTTTTCTTCTATGAAAATTGGACATGAAGTCCTTACTGCGATGGCAATACTATCACTTGGCCTTGCATCGATTTCAATAGTTGTGTCGTTTCTCCTTAAAACGAGTCTTGCATAAAAGGTATTGTCTATTAAATCGTCTATTATAACCCTCTCAACTTTTGCATTTAACCTCGAAATTATATCTATCAGTAGATCATGGGTCATAGGTCTTGGAGGAATCTCACCCTTTAAAGCAGTATGAATTGCCATCGCTTCAGCCAATCCTATGTATATGGGCAAAATTCTACCATCCTCAGATCTAAGTACTACTACTGGAGACATTCCAAATACGCTTGGAGCTGCAAACACACCATACACTTCAGCCACGAGCACAAATATATTTACATTTAAGACATTAAAAGCTTTGTCCAAATTTTAAAAACACTTATAACTCCTTCGAAAACTTATGTCATGGAATCTAAAATTACGTATGCAATAATTAAGGAAGCTACGGAAGACTGGCTGAAAATAACAGAATGTGATGTAGTAATTGCTGGAGCGGGCCCTTCTGGAATGACTGCTGCAAAGTATCTCGCTGATGAAGGATTTAACGTAGTGATATTTGAGAGGAGACTTTGTTTCGGTGGTGGGATTGGTGGAGGTGGTATGCTATTCCATAAGATCGTAGTTGAAGAGCCAGCTAATGAGATATTAGAAGAGTTTGGAGTAAAAATGAAGAAGGTTGAAGATCTCTACGTTGTAGATGCCGCTGAAATGATGGCTAAGCTCGCATCTGGTTGTATCGATGCTGGTGCTAAGATAATTCATGGTGTTAGCATTGAGGATGTAATATTCAGAGAAAACCCGCTAAGGATTATTGGAGTGTTAATTCAATGGAGTGCAGTAGAACTCGCTGGATTGCATGTTGATCCGATTTTTGTTAAATCCAAAGCGGTAATAGATGCAACTGGACATGATGCCGAAGTAGTAAGAGTTGCATCAAAAAAGATTCCAGAACTTAAAATAGAAGTTAAAGGTGAAAGTTCTGCACATTGTGAAGTTGCGGAAAAGTTAGTTGTTGAAAAAACTGGAAAAATTGTAGACGGTTTATACGTTACTGGAATGTCCGTTGCATCTGTTTACAGATTGCCAAGGATGGGTCCGATATTCGGCGGAATGCTCTTAAGTGGTAAAAAAGTTGCAGAGATCGTGAAGAGGGATTTAAAAGGTTAATTAATTTAGGTTTAATTTTATTTCAATGACTTTGTCTTTGACTTTGTAGTGAACAGAATTTGTCACGTTGTAGAATTTAAATAGATAAAGCATTTTTTAAAACTATCTCAAGTATCTTCTGAGAATCTATAAAAAAGTTGTAACTTTTAAAATCGTACTCTTCAATATCTCCTGCTTTTTTAATAACGGTTATTTCAAGCTTTTTTAGGGGCAAGTACTTTAAAAGTTCATTTTTCAACTTTTCGAAGTCGCCTGTAATAATTCTGCTCCTTTTGTTGACCTTTAATTTAACTTTGCCCATGTGCTTGGGATTCAGATATTTTTCGAAATATTTTAATTTATCTATAAAATCCCTTCTTATGTATGTTTTACCTAAGTGCGTATATATATAAACTACTTCTCCCTCCTCACAAGCCTTCCTTAATGCAAATACTATTTCACTATTAGTTCTCCCAGTTATCTGTTGAATCCACTCTGCTGGCATTGGTTCTGTAAGTTTTTCGATGATTTTGTGTCTTCTCGAAGTCTTCCATAACTCTTCCAAAACTTCCCTTTCAATGTTTATATCCATAACCTTCTTCGCTTGATCTATTGAGACTATTAAATCGTCAACGTCTATAGTATCTGGAGTAACTAAATAAACAACGAATTTTAAATCTCTCCCGACTTTCCTCATTATCCTTCCATGCCTTTGTATAAATCTCAACGGACTTGAAGTATTAGACCAGTTTATCAACAAATCTGCAACGGGCAAATCCACTCCTTCTTCACCGGCAGAAGTAGAAATGATTACATCTGACTCCAATGCGGATTCAAGCATTTCCTCCTTGGACTTCTGCCCACCTATGACTATAGAAGCTCTATAACGTTTACTAAGTACTTCCAAAAGTCTTTTAGCAACTACAACTCTTTCAACGAATACTATAGCCTTGTTAAATCCCTCGTATATCTCTAAAACCTTCAAAAGTTTTTCAAGTTTGTGTAAATCTCTGAGTTTTTCTACTTCATCCCTTAAATCTTCTAAAAGTTTCGAAAGCTTACTTTTCTTACTTAAACTCTCTTTTAAAGCTAAGGCACCATCTTTCGCAAAAAACTTCAAAGCAGAAGTGTACAACAACTTTTCAGTTTTTTTCGCTAAATTTCTCCTCTTCTCTATTTCGTTGTATATTTCTGCTTCTCTTTTATTAAACTTCGTTTCAAATACATCTCCTATCCAATCTGGAACGAACTGTTTTACATCTGAAATAGACCATATCCTTATTTTTCCTATTAGCTCTTCGATTTCTTTTCTCCTTCTTAACGGTATAAATGCCGAAAGCCCTAATCTGTACTCACAATCTATAGTTTTCAGAACTTTAGCATATGCATCATCACCAACGGAATGATGACACTCATCTACAACTACTGCATCGATTTTGCCTATTATATCTAAATCGTTGTAAACGGTTTCTGGAGTAGATATGACGATATTGGATTTCTCCCAAGTTTTTTCTCTAATACTTTTGGGATAAATGCCATAGATCTTCTCACAACTTAAACCTAAATTTCTATATACGCGATAAGTTTGTTCAACGAGTATTCTAGTTGGAACTAGTACAATAGCCTTCCTAATCCCCTTTTTGAAGAGATTTTTTAAAAAATACGCTCCTATTATCGTCTTTCCAGTACCCGTAGGTAAAACCAACACAGATCTTTTTTCCCTTATTGCGTAATCTACTGCTTCTTTTTGATATGGTCTGAGCATCATTCTAATAGTGGAACGATTTCACTTGCAAGCTTGGAGTATAGCTGTATTGCATCTTTATACTTTGTTTCTGGAAGTCCCGTGTATATAAGATGTACCTTTGTATCTAAGCCTTTATCGTAAATCTCTTTAACTAAGAACTTCGCAATTGCTTTCGTGAGGACATCAACATCTGGATAACCCATACCTAAAGGAACTCTCTTCTTTACAACGACACCTCTCATCTTTACACCGGTTATTTGGGAAAATCTCAGAGATAGATACGTACTATTGTTAAGCTTAAGGGCATCTTTTAACAATTTCAACCAAAAGCCTTCGTCAGTTTCCTTAGATGCCAAGTGGTACAAGCCAGTTCTGTAAACTTCTTTTTCTCTCATCCAATCGTTCTCAAGCTGTAAAGAAATAATAACTCTATTCGAGTTGAGTTTTTCCATTATTGCCCTTATCTCTTCTATTGAACCGAGATTGTATCTTGAATAAGTCGTCTCAAGTGAAACTATTACTTTTTCAGTGTTTTCAAGTATAGCTTTTATTGTTTCGCTTGCGATTTCGATAGTTTTATCTAAATCTTCGAGTTTACCACCTAAGTGCAAATTAAAGAACTGTGCATTTGCGATCTCAGCCTTTTTAGCAGCGGATACGAGTCCTCTTCTTGAATTTTTAAGTTTTTCAATGCTTTCGGATACAGTACTGTAATAAGGGGCATGAGCCGTGATTGTTTTAAAGCCTTTTGCAATAGTTCCGTATTTTTTGAAGTACTCTTCTGTAGAAGTTCTCTTAGTGAAGTCGTATGGTATTATTTCAGTTAATGTCATTCCCAAAAGTTCAGCGATATGGAGTTTTTTTAATCCGTTGTAAGTTCCCCAATCGAGCAATGCCATATGACTTTACAGTTAATTAATTTTTATAAATGTTACATACCTATACCCAAGATCTTTCAAACAATTAGCGATCTTTTCACGTAAACTTTTATTTAAAAATAGATCCCTAACCTCTACTCTTGCAATTGAATTGTAATCCCGCACTCTTACGTATTTATCACCTATGTTTTCCCTTATGAGTTCCTCTGCCTTTTCTATTCTTTTAAGTCTTTCGACTGTTATTTCTTCGCCAGTTGGAATCCTTGTAGCTAAACACGAGTTTTCTGGCTTACAGTAAAAGGATAAGCCAAACTCCTTTGCTAAATTTCTAACTTCATCTTTCGTAATTTTAGCGTAAACAAATGGGCAGTAAATATCCTCTTCAACAATAGCCCTATACCCCGGTCTATCGAATTTCAAGTCGCTTAAATTCGTTCCATCAAAGATAGTATCAATCTTTAAACTCTTAGCAAAGGATTTAATGGCTTTTATCATGATCTTCTTGCAGATGTAACATCTATTTCTCGAATTTTTTGTAAAATCTTTATTTGACAAGATATCTACGTTGATTATACAATGCTCTACATCGATTTCATTGGCTATTCTCTCTGCATCTTTTAACTCATACTTCGGAACGATTTCAGATTTTACCGTCACAGCTATTACTCTACTAACTACTCGTTTGCTTAGGAATGCAAGTGTAGCACTGTCAACACCACCGGAAAATGCGATTACCACACCTCTTTTACCTTTTTCTTTTATAAATTTTTCAAGTTTCTTTAACTTAAATTTTAAAT
>CAZFII010000063.1:0-6744 GCA_964518925.1 uncultured archaeon | reverse complement strand
ATCGAATTGAATTTGAATATAAGCTCATCCATCAAATCAGCAAAATATATAAAATTTAAGTAACTAAAATTTTGCAAGCGTAGTTTTTTCCCGTGTGGTCGTGACACCACATTGTGAATAATTTAAATACTTCATCAACAATGTTGCATCACAACTTCCCGTTTCATATAGTATAAAATTTAAACCAAAAAATTTTAATACATTTAATTTCTAAACTATTGTCGGAGAGGTGATGAAAGATGCTTACATTCGTTCAAGCCGCTATAGCCTTGTTAATAACTGGTTTAGGTGTAGGATTTGCAAGTGGTTTGCTTGGAGTTGGCGGGTGTTTTATAATGATTCCAGTTCAGTACTTTGTTTACACTGGTATGGGAATGGATCCCGCCACAGCTACAATGATTGCATTTGGGACAAATCTTCTCGTAGTATTTCCGACTGCTTTGAGCGGAGCTTATGCACATACAAAAAGAGGTTTCGTTAATTGGAAAGCGGCAGTAGTACTTGGAATTACTGGAGCTATTGGTGCAATGATTGGTTCAACGATTGCTGCAATGACTCCGAAGTATATCCTAAGGATTATTTTTGGTCTGGCAGTCATAGGTGGAGCTATTAGAATGCTAACTGCAAAACCCCCAGAAGAAACTGGTAAAAAACCAGTCGAAAATCCTCTTGTTTGGGCTGCATGGGGATTTCCACTTGGAATTGTTACTGGAATTATCGGAATCGGTGGCGGAGTTCTAATGGTTCCAGTAATGGTAGTAGCTCTTTCATTTGGAATACACTTAGCAGTTGGAACATCAACAGCTCTAATGGTTTTCACGAGTTTAGGAGGAGTTTTTGGCTACATATACAACGGTTTAAAAGCTGGATACCTAGGAGTATATCCAATCGGACACTTGATAGGCTATATCAACATCGAGTCTTGGTTACTTCTTGCTGCAACGAGTGTTCCAATGGCTCAAATCGGTGCAAGAACTGCTCATAGACTTCCAGCAAGGAAACTCAGATACATATTCATAGCAGTAATGCTGTATATGGGCTGGAAGATGATTGAATCTGGATTAGGATTAAAATTACCAGTGTAAATTAATTTTTTTTAATTCGAAGCTCTGCTTTAAACATCTTCCAGTTTAAGGTAAAGTGGATTACTGCTACTACTATTAATGCTATACCAATGTAAAAGTGATAATCCTTCCAAACATGTCTTTCTAAACCAAATACTACAATTTCAGAACCTCTATGCCTCCAGCCTCCACCACTAATGTAAAGAATTAGCCCACTTATTAATTGAAATAAGCCAAGAACTATCAATGCAAACACTGTAGCAATCTTTGAAGTCTTCATGGATACCATAGTTCATAAATAGATATTAAATGTTATGTGTCGATATTCCATTCTCTCCTCAAAAAAGAAGGGTTGTGACGTCATCAACAATGTTGCATCTCAAGGTTTTTAAAATCAAATGTTTGTTACTTAAATCGAACGAACACTACAACCACCTAATCTGGATTTTGTTGTGATACGATGTATTAAAGAAATAATCCATTTTTTCTGCAAGATTTTTCATTGTTTTAACGAATATGTAATCTGGAATAAATAATTTATAATTTCAAAACTCCAGCTAAAAGACTATTTTTTTCTTTTAAGTTTTGAAAGAGAAAAAGCCCAATAAATCAAAAAAAATTAATTGGTTGTTGTGAGCGATTTAAAATACTTTATCAACATCATCACCATTTAATTCTTTGGAGTAACTTCTCTTATCTCCCCTTAAAAAGCTTAAGCAAAGTAAAGTTAAAAAGCTCACAAAACATATAAAATTATATTTCTAATTTTATACTTTTTCTATAATTGAATTGACCAAGACTAATAAAGCAAATCGAAACATTTAAAAGCATTTATAAAGTAAATGTACTTGAACAAACTGTTCTGAAGTGATGAAGCCATGATTGAGGATAAGATATATAAAGGTACGACAACGGTTGGACTTGTCTGTAAGGATGGAGTAGTAGTTGCTACTGAAAAAAGAGCTACTATGGGAAATCTAATAGCGAGTAGAAGAGCCAAAAAGATTTATCAAGTTGCTGACAGGGTTGCAATGACCACTGCTGGCAGTGTTGGAGATGCACAGTACCTTGCAAGAATTATAAAGGCTGAAGCAAACCTATATGAAATAAGGAAGGAAAGACCCGTAACTGTAAAAGCTATTGCAACACTTACATCAAACATCTTAAACTCCTACAGATTCTTCCCGTATTTGGTTCAACTCTTAATCGGTGGCGTGGATTACGAGGGTTGTAGCATATACTCAATAGATCCAATCGGTGGAGCTATAGAAGAAAAAGACATAGTTGCAACTGGTTCAGGAAGTTTTACGGCTTACGGTGTCCTTGAAGATAGATTTTCACCCGATATGAGCGTTGATGATGCTGTGGAGTTAGCAGTTAGAGCGATATACTCCGCTATGAAAAGAGATTCCGCATCTGGGGATGGGATAGATGTCGTAAAGATTACTGAAAAGGAATACTATCAATTCAAACCTGAGGAAATTGAGGAAATTATTTCGAAGTTTAAGAAGTAGATGGTTAGGATTTTAGATGAAATAAAAAAGAAGGTAAAGGAAAGTGTTCCACCTAGTGTAAAAATTAAAAATGTAGAATTCGAGGGACCAACCTTAGTTATCTATGTCGAAAACCCTCAAGAACTAGCAGAGATCGATATAGTAAAGAAGCTGGCTAAAGAGCTCAGAAAAAGGATCATCATTAGACCAGATCCCAAATGTCTAAAACCACCAGAAGAAGCAAAGCAAAAGATCTTAGAGATAGTACCAGAGGATGCAAGGATTACAAACATATACTTCGATGAAGAGAACGGAGAAGTAATAATAGAAGCAGAGAAGCCAGGAGTGGTCATCGGAAAGGGAGGTACAACCTTTAGAGAGATAATGAAAGAAGTCGGATGGAGCCCAAGAGTCGTAAGAACACCACCGGTTAAATCGAAGACTATTGAAAGCATAAGAAGCTATCTGATGAGTGTAAAGGACGAGAGAAAAGAAATACTTAGAAGAATTGGTGAAAGAATACATCGAGGCATAATTCATGAAGACAAATGGGTTAGAGTTACGTTTTTAGGGGGTTCGAGAGAAGTTGGAAGGAGTTGCTATTTACTACAAACTCCAGAGAGCAAGATAATGATAGACTGCGGAGTAAACGTCAGCAATATAAACAGTACTCCATATCTCTACGTTCCAGAAGTTCAGCCTCTAGATAGCATAGATGCAGTAGTTATTACTCATGCACACTTAGATCACTGCGGACTCGTTCCTATACTTTACAAATACGGATACAAGGGCCCGATATATTTAACACCACCTACAAGGGATTTAATGGTTTTACTGCTGTTGGATTTCATAGAAGTCGCTACGAGGGAAGGTTCTCAAGTTCCATACAACTCTTCACTGATTAGGGAGGCGTTGAAGCATACGATAACTCTCGATTACGGTGTTGTTACAGACATAAGTCCAGATGTAAGGTTAACATTTTACAACGCTGGACACATATTGGGCTCAGCAATTGCTCACTTTCACATCGGTGAAGGTTTGTACAACATAGCATTTACGGGTGATTTCAAGTTTGAGAGGACTAAGCTTTTCGATAGGGCTGCAACTAACTTCCCAAGATTAGAAGCTTTAGTCATGGAAGCCACTTACGGTGGTAGCCAAGACTTTCAACCTTCAAGGAAAGAAGCAGAGGAAAAACTCATAGAAATAATAAATCAAACGATTGACAGAGGTGGAAAAGTTTTAATTCCAACTTTTGCTGTAGGTAGAAGCCAAGAGGTTATGATAGTTCTTGAGGAAGCAATAAGAAACAAGAAAATTCCAGATGTTCCAGTTTATTTGGATGGGATGATTTATGAAGCTACAGCGATACACACAGCCTATCCAGAATACCTAAATGCTCATCTCAGAGATCTGATATTCTACCATGGAATAAATCCGTTTATAAGCGAAAACTTTGTTAGAGTCGATTCCGTTTCGAAAAGAGAAGAGGTTATAAACGAGTCCTCGCCTTCAATAGTTTTAGCAACGTCGGGCATGTTAAACGGTGGGCCAGTAATGGAATACTTCAAACACTTCGCTGGAGATGAGAAAAATACGATAATATTTGTAGGTTATCAGGCTGAAGGAACACTTGGTAGGAAAGTACAAAAGGGTTGGAAAGAGATACCGTTTCCAGTAGATGGTAGAAGAGAAGTAATAGAGGTTAAGATGAGAGTTGAAACAGTCGATGGTTTCTCTGGACATTCAGATAGGAGACAACTTATGAATTACGTTAAGTACTTGAATCCAAAACCCGAGAAGATAATAACCGTTCACGGAGATGAAGGTAAATGCATAGACTTAGCATCGAGCATCTATAAAACGTACAGAATTGAAACAAGAGCACCGATGAATTTAGAGACGATTAGATTTATTTAAAATGTTAGTATGTCCAATCTGCTTTTCAAAAGATATAGTAGTCGATGCTGGAGGTTATACTGGGAAGTATAAGTGTAAGAAATGCGGATACATTGGTACATTTATCATAGATATGTCTGAAGAAGATTACGAGAAGTTGAAAGAGTTCTTAGAACGATAAACGTCGATAATATGACTTGAGGTTAAGAGATTAAATACTATAATATAAGATATATAATTTTCAAACTAAGCTGATACGTTCAAAAAAGTAAACATATAAATATCCGTGCAAAATCCAATACATGGAATCTGTGATTTCACATGTAAGATCGGGTAAACCAGTTATTGTACTTGAAGATAACAAATCAGCTATCTGTATTCCTGCAAAGGTCGTTTCTGGAAAGATTGTAAATTTAATCATGAAAAATTGTGATGAAATTAGACTTGCAATTCCATGGCGTAAAATAGTTGAATTTGGCTTAAACAGGTTTAAATTTTATAATGGTAATCACATACCGTTAGATCCAAAAGATGTCGTTTCTGCTGAGAGTAGAGCTATTTTTATAAAAAAGTTAATTTCAGGAGAAGTTAAACACAACGATATAAGGTATCCCGGTAGAATATTCGTTGAGGAGGCGAAAGAAGGAGGAGTTCTGGAAAGACCGGCAATTGGAGAAGCTTGTATAGATATATCGAGAATGGCTGGATTTGGAAATTATGCTGTTTACGGATTGATATTAACTCAAGATGGAGAATTAGCAAGTAAAAGTTATTCTTTAGAGTTTGCAAAGAATTTGGGAATTCCATATATAGAAATAAGAGATCTCATAGAATACAGACTAAAAAACGAGAAACTGATAGAAAGAGTTGTCGAAGCTACATTGCCCACGAAGTTCTACGGGACTTTTAAAGCTATAGGTTACAAAACACCTATTGGCGAAATTATTGCACTAGTTAGGGGAAACGTTGCAGAAGGAGACGTTCTCGTCAGAATTCATTCAGAATGCTTAACTGGTGATGTCTTTCACTCTTTACGTTGTGATTGTGGAGAGCAACTTGAGAGTTCACTAAAGGCAATAGACAAAGAAAACAAGGGTGTACTAATCTACATGAGAGGACATGAGGGAAGGGGAATAGGACTTATAAACAAATTAATGGCGTACAAACTTCAAGAAGAAGGGAAGGATACAGTAGATGCAAACATCGAATTAGGTTTTCCTCCAGATTTGAGAAGCTATGGAATCGCTGCACAGATTTTAATGGATTTAGGGGTTAAAAGCGTTAGACTACTAACGAATAATCCGCTAAAAATAGAAGAGTTGAAGAAATATGGGTTTAAAGTTGTTAGAGAGCCAATTGAAGTTCAGCCAAGTGAGATAAATCTACCATACTTAAAGACTAAGAAGGAGAAGCTTGGACATTTGATATGTCTAAACGACTGATATGTTCATGCGGATTTGAGTTAAAATCTGCTACGAGTTATTGCTTAAACTGTGGAAAAAGAAATGCCTTAGCTTGCGGGATTTACAACTCAGATAAAAGACTGTACATATTTTTCGTTGGAAGGTTTGAGAACGAGGTTATAAGTTTTAAAAAATATGAAGAAGAGCAATCTATTAGAAACACTTTTGAGATAGCGGGTGAAAAGATCTACGAGAGAAGAATAGAAGAGATATACGTATCTGGAAGAAATGAAAAAGATATAGACGAGGTATTTTATTGGCTTAGGGATTTCGTATATCCATTTAAACTAATAAGAACTGATACATTCGAAAACGAATCTGAATTCTTCTCAAGACTTGAAAAATTCATTAAAGTGAAGAGTAAATTAAAAACTGTTGATATTCCCCCAGAGAAGAAAATTCATGGAAGTCATTCAACAATAATCGGTGAGAGGGAAGGATACTCTCTAATTTTAAAAATCGCATCATCACCCTATGTAAAGAAGATAGTTCCAGGAGTGATTGAAAACAAGGGTATTGCAAGTGGTGGAGTAAGATTAAAACTAACGAGATGTGATGAAAAGGGGAACATAAAAGCTCTGCTAATAGATGGAGCAACAGTTCAGCAGATCTACGTTATTACAACTGCATCAAACAAAGATGAAGGAGAACAAATACTAAAGATGCTTAAATCTCTAAAATTTTAGTGTAAATTTAGATATTCGATAAAGCATTTTCAAAATTGATATATTAAAATTTATAGTTTTTTAGTAATTCTATTTAATTTCTGCAATTGCAATTCAAAAATGAACATCCCCGTAAAGATATGTTGTCGCTTTTTAGTTA
>CAZFII010000062.1:0-6851 GCA_964518925.1 uncultured archaeon | reverse complement strand
TTGTCTTGCTAATGGCAGGTGTATCAACTGTAGTGGGGTGGTAAAATGATTGAGCCCCTGATATTGATTGCTTTAATAATTTTAACGATTTCCGCAGCGATATCAGCGAAAAGTAAGCTTATAGCTTTTACCCTAAGTGTTATAGCAATAGCGTTAAGCTTACCAGTAGGACTAAATGCTTATACGGCTTTAATTTTCTTTATAGCACTTTTGAACATATTTTCCCTACTTGCGATTAGAACTAACCAGATTGCCGGCATTGATTACGCAATGGTGGCAATAATGGCAATTGCAACGATCTACATATTCTTTGTTAAGGATGTTGCAATGCTTTTGACGTTATTTGTCGTTGTTTCAGTTCCAACTTATCTGCTTGTGATGATAAGTGATAGAACTATGAATGTCGACATTGGAATAAAGTACATTACATTCATGGTTTTTGCAACGGTACTCTTCATAATCGGAGTTGTAGCTATGGTCTATTCATATCAGAGTAACCTAGCGCTTTACGTTGTTGGCTTTATCATGATGCTAATAGGATTGGGAATGGAAGTTGGAATGGCTCCGGTTCACGAATGGGTTCCAGATGTCTTTGCTACTGCTGATCCAATTCCAGTTTCGATAATAGCATCTATTGCAAAGTTTGCACCGTTCATTGTAGCTTATAAGGTTTTACTTGCAACGTTTAGCCCAGCAGTTTCCAACGTATTACTAATTCTGGCCATAATTTCGGCTGTGTCGATGTTTGTAGGAAACATCGGAGCTTTAACCGCTAAGGAGTTAAGCAGAGTTCTTGCGTATTCAACAGTTGCAAACATGGGTTACGTTTTAGCTGCTTTTGCAGCGATTTCGAATCCAAAGTTCATAGCGTTTGCTATTGCTGGAGGCTTGCTACAGTTGACAGTAAACTCGTTTGGTAAGATCGGCTTATTTGCATCCATAAAGAGTGATGGAACTGCGTCATGGGTTTCATATCTGTTGAGTCTGTCGTTTATAGGATTGCCTCCGCTCATGGGTTTCTGGTCAAAGTTGTTCATAATATACTCGTTAGTGTATTCAGACTACATATGGCTTGCAGTGATCCTCGTAATCAATTCTGCTATATCCGTTCCGTATTATCTAAGGCTTGCAAGAGATCTCGGTAAGGGTTGGAAGTTCAGCGTTGCAAATGCAATATCTTTATTTGCTTCGTTAGCTATGCTAATAACAATAATACCACCGGATTGGTTTGTAAATGCTGTAAAGCTGATGGAGGTGATTAAATGATCGAAAACGCCTTAGTAGTGATATTACTAATTGCGATATGCCTTATAACAGATGCCGTGATACTCATACTTACAAGGATATTTCCAAGGTATAGACCAACAGTTCTAAAGATTCAGAGATTTGAAGCTGGAAATCCACCAGTGGGTATACCGAAGTGGACTTTACCAATGCAGTACTTGGGCTTCATGCTCATGTTTATGGCCGCTGAACCGATATTGGTTATAATTCTATTAATTTCTGCAACCCCGAAATTTGAGGCTCATCTGATAACACTCATAGCGTTTATCCTATTACTTCCAGCTATATACGTTGCATATAGATATGCTGAGGAGATAGCAAAGCTTAGAGGTGGTGCTTATGGATGAATTCGTAAGGTTTTTGCATTCTGGAGTTTTAGCACCTTTAAAGAAGTGGGGTACAAGGTGGAGTCTATGGCCCGTTCATCTCGTTACGGCTTGTTGTGGTGCTGAACTTGCACATGCATTTGCATGTGGTTACGATGGTGAAAGATTAGGAGCTTTAAACTATGGAATTGCAAGACAGACGAATTTAATCATCGTTGAAGGTGCTATTACAAGAAAGATGGCAAAGGTTTTAAGGATGACTTGGGAGCAGATGCCAGATCCAAAGTTCGTAATAGTAATGGGTGCATGCGGTTTAAAGGGAGGTATATTTTGGAACGGTTACAACCTTGTAAAGCCTTCAGAAGTTGTTCCAGTTGACTTCTTCATTCCCGGATGTCCACCAACACCAGAAGCTTTACTTAGAGCGATAAGACAACTTCAAGAGAAGATAAGAACTGGTGTTGCAAAGACTTCAGCGGAGTTTAAGGAAGTAGAAATTCCAAAAGTTAAAAAGAAAAAACTAGTTCCAAGATCTATAAAATTCAAATCCAAAGCTCCAGCAATAGTCGTAAACGTTCCAAAAGATGTTGAATGGGAGTTTGGTAAAAACCTATGTGAAAGGTTAAAAGAAAAATTAAACTTTGCAAAATCCGTTACGATTACAGCCAAAAACAGAATTGCAGTAAAAATAGATAGAGACGACTTGATCAAAGCTGCGAAAGCTTTACAAGAAATGGGATTTGATCACGTAAAATCTGTTAACGTAATAGATGCTATAAACGAAGACAAGTTCATTGTCGAATACTTCTTCTCAAGCTATAGTGTTAAGGAGCTGATGCCAGTTCTGGTTAACGTATTTATGGATGTCCCGAGAAGTGATCCAAGAGTTAAGAGTCTGTGCAACATATTCCCATCTGCAGATTACCTTGAAAGGGAAATGCACGATCTCTTTGGAGTTATCTTTGAAGGAAATCCATGGACTGGAAAAAGATTTTTACTCGCTCCCGATGCTCCAGAACATCCACTTAGGAAGGATTTCATTTTAGAGGAAGAGAGCTACGTTGTTGGAGGTGATTGAAATGGATGAGTACTATCTTGAAGTTCCAGTAGAACCTCCAAAAGAGGTAAGGAGCTATTTCATTCCAATTCCACCAGAATACGTTGAGGAAACTTATAGAACTGACGATTTCTTAGTTTTAGTTGGGCCACAGCACCCTGGAAGTGGACATATGAGGCTTATAGTAAGAGTTCATGGAGATATAATCAAAGAGGTTATACCAGATCCGGGTTACGTTCACAGATGTGTAGAGAAACTTGCAGAAAATAGGCTGTATATCCAAAATATACCACTAGTTGAAAGGCCAGCTATAATGGATGCTGCAAATCTAAACTTAGGATACGTAAGGGCAATAGAAGAGGCGTTAGACATAGAAGTTCCAGAGAGGGCTAAATACATTAGGGTAATACTTGCAGAGCTATGTAGGATAGGAACTCATTTATACGATGCAGCAATTCTTGCAGTTTTTATAGGTCATTCAACTGGATTCATGTATCCCTTTGGAGTTAGAGAGTTGATATGTGAAGCTTTGGTTAGGATGACTGGTGCAAGGTTTACGGCATCTTTCATAATACCTGGTGGTGTTAGAAGAGATGTAGACAACAAAGTTTTAAAGTCTGTATACGATATGACTTTTGCAATCGAAAAGAGACTAAAAACCTTTGAAAAGATATTCGTAAAGAATCCAACAGTTGTTGCAAGACTTAAAGACGTTGGAGTTTTAACTAAGGAAGAAGCTATAAAATACGGAGTAGTTGGGCCATTCCTAAGAGCTTCGGGCGTAGAATACGATGTAAGAAAAGTTGAGCCTTACGAGGTTTACGATGAACTTACATGGGAAGTTCCAGTAGCAGACGCTGGTGATGGTTATTCAAGATTTCTGGTGAGAGTTAACGAAATCGCCCAGAGCTTAAACATAATAAGACAGTGTATTAAGAGGATTCCAGAAGGTAGAGTTATAAGTGATCAGATATGTGAAAATGGAAGAGATATCAGAGGAAATCTATTCGATTCCTTGGCAAATATAGTACTTCCAGCTGGAGAGTATACGACTTTAACTGAATGCGGTAGAGGTACTGCGATATTTACGATTGTGAGTGATGGAGAGTCCAATACACCGTATAGGCTAAGACTACTTACACCCGGATGGCTGTACTTGAGAGGATTCATGGAATCACTTAAAGGGGAAAGGCTCGCAGATTTGCAGGCTATATACGGTAGTTTTGGATACTTCCCACCTGAAGCTGATAGGTGATGGCTATGGGTATTGTTGAATACTTGTACGGGATTTTTACGAGTAACATGATTAACATACCACTGATAAAGCCGATTGTCGATTACTTAATGGGCATCCCCGGTGTAAATTTCATTGTAGCTCTAATCTTGTGGAGACCATTCTTTGCAATAGCTATTTCTCCAGGTTTAGTGACTTTGTTGTTGTACTTACTTTGGATTGTGTATTTCGAAAGAAAATTAACAGCGAGAGTTCAATGGAGAGTCGGGCCCTTAGAAGTTTGTAGACCGATTAGAGGATTAATACAAGCTTTGGCAGATGGTATTAGGTACTTCTTCCAAGAGGCAATTGTGCATAGAGATGCTCATAGACCGTACTTCATTCAATTACCGATACTTGCATTCATACCAGTACTTATCCCAATAATGTTCATACCAGCTGGAGAAGTAGTTGGAATAAAAAGTGACTACGCCATTCAGCTTATAGTTGCGTTTTTAGCTTTAATACCGATAACGATTATTGCAATAGGATGGGCATCTAACAGCAGATTTGCATACATAGGTAGCGTAAGAGAGGCTTTTATGTACTTCGCTTATGAAGTGCCTTTTGTTATAGCAGTAATCTCGATGATATTTCTATACGGTAGTGGTAGTTTATACGTAGCAGTTGAAAAACAAGTTGTTCCGGGCGCTATTTTGAATCCAGTAGCTTTTATCGTTTACATAATAGCGATGTTAATGGCTACTTCAAGGCTACCATTCGAAATTCCAGAAGCTGATCAGGAGATAGCTTTCGGGCCATTTGTGGAGTATTCGGGTATACTATTCGGGCTTGTTATGACATTGGCATACGAAAAGCTATACATAATGGCTTTACTATTCACGATTCTGTTCTTAGGTGGATGGAGCGGGCCAGCAATACCGATATTAGGCGATTTAGCTCCAGTTATTTGGCTTGTTCTAAAGACAGTTGTAGTCATATCAATACTTGTAATCGTCAGATCTATATATGCGAGGTATAGGCTCGATCAAGCTTTAAGACTTGGATGGTCTTCAATGCTTGGATTGTCACTCGTAAGTTTGATTATAGGTGTAGCGGTGGGGTGGGTACTATGATGATAAAGAAAGTTGAGCCAAGCCTTACTGAAAGAATTAAAGATCATATAGATGCGATAACTACTGCTGTTATTCAAGCTATAAAGCCCGATAGAATTACAATAGAATATCCAAGAGAGAGGAGAAGGTATCCAGAAGTATTTAGAGGGTTTATAGTCTTTGATAAGGATAGGTGTATAAGTTGTTTTAGATGTGCTCAGATATGTCCAGCAAATGCTATAAAAATGGAGTTCTACGACAAGTATTATCCAAGTATAGACTACACCAAATGCATATTCTGCCACTTCTGTGTAGACAGTTGTCCTACTGGTGCTTTAAAAACGAGTAAAGTGCATGATGTAGCGTTTAAATCTCTTGAAGAGATGCATCTCCATACAACTCAGATCACAAAGATTCCAGATATAGTGAGGGAGGATAAGGTTACAGTTGAATACGAAATAAAAGGTGGCGAATGGAAACTCGTCAGAAAGAAAGAGTTGGACAGACTTGAAGTTGAAGTTCCACCACCAGTCGTAAAACCTAAAAAAGCTTCTTGCAAGGAGCCAGAAAGTTGTCTTGGATGCAGGTTATGCGTGGCGATCTGTCCTCAGGAAGCGATAAAGTTCGATAGGGAAAAATCTATGATAAAGATAGACGTAGATAAATGTGTGGGATGTGGTCTATGCGTTAGGCAGTGTCCAATGCAAATACTTGAATTGAAGGTGGTAGAATGATTACCGAGTGGCAGATTCAAATTCCAGAAAAAAAGATAAAGAAGAAGTTTTTTGGAAATCTAAAAGCTGAAGTAATCGATAAGGGTTTATGCAGTCACTGTTGTACATGTGTTGCAATTTGTCCAGTTGGAGGAATCACTGCTGGGGATAAACCAATTGATTTTCCAAATTGGGTTAAAGACTGTATTGACTGTGGAGCATGCGTTAAGGTTTGTCCAAGATGGGATTACAAGCCTTTAAACGGAATAGGGGAGTACATAGAGATACTTGCAGCTAAATCCAAAAGATTTGTTGGACAAGATGGAGCAATGGTAACTGAGATTACTGCATCAGCTCTAGAAATGGGATTAATTGAAGCTGCGCTATTTGTTGGAAGAGATGAAAATTGGAGAACTAGAGTCGTAACGATAAGATCTGTTGAACAACTCTACGATAGAAAGATAACTGGAACGAAGTACAGTTATGCCGATGTTCTCCCAGCATTAAAAGATGCAGTATTAAAGCACGATGCATTAGCAGTTGTCGGAACACCATGTATGGTTTCCGGTGTGAGAAAACTACAGCGAAACTTCAAGAAGTTTGAGAGGGTTAAACTCGTAATCGGGCTTTTCTGCACTGAAAACTTTTACCATCATCAACTATACGAGTTCTTATTGAAAAAGGGAGTAGATTTAAGAAATGCAGTAAAGACAGATATCAAGAAGGGTAAGTTCATAGTTAGATTAAAGGATGGTGGAAGGGTTAGTTTTCCAGTCAAAGAATTTGAAGAGATAATTCCATCGGGCTGTAAGGTTTGCCAAGACTTTGCAGCGGTTGAAAGTGATGTAAGCGTTGGTAGCGTAGGAAGTAAAACGGGATATTCTACGGTAATAGTTAGAACAGAGGTTGCTAAACAAGTAATGGATTACATAAGAGAAAAAGATTACGCCGAATTCGATGAAGCAAACGTGGATGCTGTTAAAAAGTTGTGTAACTTCAAGATTAAGATACACCCATACCCACCGAAATCTTAATTTTTAGATTTTTATTTTTTAAATTAATTAAAATTAATGGAGATAAAAATTTTGTAATTAAGATTTGATAATTTTTTGATTGCTTTATTGAACTTTAACAACAAGGGTA
>CAZFII010000061.1:0-6884 GCA_964518925.1 uncultured archaeon | reverse complement strand
TCCTTAAGTTAACACATCCAACAGTAAATCGAAAAGTTGATAAAAGTTAATCTAAAATTTTTTAAATCAATTATCTGATTGACAAATATTTTACTTTCTGACTGAATCTATTATGTGGTGATAAAGTATTTGACACGACCTTTCTTAATTTTGTAAAAAATATTTAGCTACTCATGAACGGCTCTAACGAGTTTTTCGACTAATTCACTTTTAATCCTTGAATCTCTTCCATTCTCGCACACCATTGTTCTAACTCCTATTACGTCTGGTGCTAACTCTTTTAAGGTACCTATATGCTCCCATTTCAAGTTTCCAGCTAGTGCACATAGCATTCCTTTTTCATGTGCATTGTTTACGAATTCTCTAAGCTTTTTGACATCCATATGGTCAAAAAGTGTAGTTCCATCTTTTATCGCAGTATCGATCATAACGATGTCTACTTTCGCTTTTGCACCAACTTCTGGAAGTTTTAATGGATCTATGGCTGAAATTCTGTAAAAGTCTGCATATGCTGCAGCGACAACTTTTTTATTTGGATCGTAATCTTTTACAGCTTTTACTACTGCTTTAATTAGCTCATATGCCTCATCAGAATTTTTAACTCCATACAATCCAACTTTTATGTAGTCTACTCCTGAAACAGCAGCCCCTAATGCAGCTAAACTTGCAGTTCCGGGTTTAAAAGGCATATCTCCAGTAGTAGCGCTAACTTCCTTTCCAAATTTTTTTACGAGTTCTACAATGCTTTTAATAACCCAAGGAAAGTTAGCTCCAAGAGAGCCTTCTTTTGGATTTTTTACATCGATTATATCCGCGTTTCCTTTTAAAGATTCAATTGCCTCTTCAACATCTCTTGGGCTAACTAACACTTTCATAAACCAAAAACTTCACATCAATATTTATAACTTGCCAAACATTTCATTTGAGTTTGTCGAGGAGATATGCATATATCAATGGCAGAGCAATCGTTGCATCACAGTAAACTGTCATGTATTTAGCATTAGGCTTCAGTTTACACCAACTCTTAGCTTCATCAAGCGTTGCACCACTTAATCCGCCCCATTCTGGCAAATCTGTTGTTATTTGAATTGCGTAATCGAATCCTTCTGCTAAAAGCATAGACTGCAAGGTAAAGTTTTTGGGAACTCCACCACCGATTATCACTATTCCAAACTTTTTCTTCTGAAAACACAGATCTAATAGCTTCGAAATGTCTCTCTTGTAGTCTATTACGATGTTTGAATATATCGTAATATGTAACCCTATTATCGAGTCGTGAAGAGTTGGGCAGAATATCGGAATACCTCTCTCATAAGAAACCCTTAAGAAGGAGTTTTTATCGTTTATCCTCTTTCCAACTTCTTGTAAGAACTCGTAACTTCCAAAGGTACCGTTTAACTCCTTTAAAATCCCAGAAATAAATTCTTCTAAACCTTCAAAAGCCTTTTGCTCTATGAATACATCGTAAATTCTGCTGATTCCTTTTTTGCTTAATTCTACATCGTCAACTTCTGGTACGCCAGATATATGTTTGAATCCTAGGGATTCACATATCTCGTGAACTACGTTAGCACCAGTAGTAACTAAGCAATGTATAAAATCGTTTTTTATCATATCTGAGATAACGTTTCGCATTCCCGCTGGAATCATTGCTCCAGCAAGTGTGAAGAAGACGAAGGCATTATCTTTTATCATTTCTTCATAGATCTTTGCTGCAATCGATAACCTTTTAGCATTAAACGCCGTTTTTTCAAATAAATCTACGAGTTCCGAAATCTTCATGTCTTTCCTAATTTTTAAGCTTTCGATAAACATAGTTTAAGCGATGTAGTATTGAAATATATGTTCTGCGGAATAGATGTAGGATTGAAGAGATGTGTATCCGCTGTGATAAATGAGAGAAACGAATTAATATATATCGGGGATTATGATAAAATTCCAAACGTAGTAGCAGTTGGAATCGATGCACCTCTATCTTTTCCAAAATCTGGATACTTCAGAAAGTGTGAAAAAGAACTGTTAAAAATGGGAATTAGGATAATACCTCCGATATTTCTAAAGAGAATAGCTTCAAGAGGTATAGAAATAGCCGAGAAAATGAGAAGCAAAGGAATAGAAGTTTTTGAAGTTTATCCATACGCTACAAGGGTTATTTTAAACATTGCACCAAGATCAAAAAAGAGAACTAAGAATGGATGTAAAGAGATAGAGAAATCCCTTTCAAAATACGTTCCAGTAAAAGACCTTAGCCATGATGAATTAGATGCAGTTATATCTGCTTTAACGGTAAAACTTTACTATGAGGGCAAAGCAAGAATAATAAAAGGTTCTGACGGATCTATACTCGTACCGATTTAAGGTTCAATACCTCTATCGGTTATTTCAAACTCACAAGATTTTCCTTCTTTAAGCCATCTGTGTTTTATAAGTCTTGCAATCCTCTTGTTTCCAACTCTTTCAAGTCCGATTATTATCTTTGATAGATGATCTATACTCGTTCCACCCAATGGTTTGTCTTATCCAGTTCTGACATCCGTGTAAACCTGATTTGTTATGATCACTGCAACATCGTACTTTCTTGCGATACCCAACAGATATGTAAGTTGAGAAGTTAGCTCTCTCTTTACCTTTACCTGACGTTCCTCATCTTCAAGTTCACTCCTGTACAAAGCTGTAAAGCTATCAACTATTATCAGCTTTACATTTTCACTTTTACAAAGTTTCTCAGCTTCTTTTAAAGCTACACTCTGCTCCTTAAATTCGAAAACTTCATAAACGTAAACGTTGGAGAATAATTTTATATCTCCGAATATCTGTTTAACTCTCTCAGCAGATAAGCCTTCGGTATCTACATATGCAACTTTGTAGTCCTTTGCAGCGTTTTTTGCAAACATAAGGCATAATGTAGTTTTACCCGTTCCACTTTGTCCGTAAATCTGAGTTACAGTTCCAGTTTCAATACCTCCACCAAGCAACGAATCTATACACTTACTACCACTCGGAATCAGCATCTTCTAACCTCGCAACAATACTTCTATAGACGTCCAATACTGGCTTGTTTAGAACTTTAGCTATTTTGACTACATCTTCAAACTCTGGCTTTACATGACTGAAATATGGCTTTGAATATTTCACCCTTACCTTAAACTTCTCTTTATCTTTAATCTCTCTATCTGCAAGAACTCTGTGATAAATGGGAATAATCCTTACTCCCAAGCTACCAGTTAATTTCATAATCTCTTTACTTACCTCCTCGGCATCGCTGAGCTTAGATATTACCCTTATCAGTATCGAAGGTCTACACTTCTTTCCAATGTATTGAAAAACTCCAACATCTAAAACCCCATTAATTCTCTGTAATTCATTTAAGGCAAATCCAATTAATTCTCCACTCACATCATCTACATTCGTTTCAATCACTGCAATGCTGTCATGCATAACGACTTCGCCAACTATAAGTCTCAAAACGTTTGGTACTTCCGTATCTCTACTTCCTGCCCCATAAGATATTTCCTTAACTTTAAACGGGTATTTCAGCGTTCCTTCGCAATAGTAGCTGAGTATTGCTGATGCTGTCGGGGTTAAAAGTTCTCCTTCACCATCAAAAACCACTTCAAGATTTGAATTCTTTAAGATTTCAAGTGTTGCTGGGGCTGGAACTGGATATTTTCCATGTGAAAATTCAACAAACCCACTTCCAACCCTTATAGGATTTGCGTAGAACTTGAACCCCTTTTTAGCAAATCTGTTCAATCCGATAACAGAACAGACGACATCAAATATAGCGTCATCACATCCTATTTCATGAAATAACGCTTCATCGTACTTACATCCATGAACTCTCGCCTCAGCCTTTGCAATAATCTCAAATATTTCTATAGATGATTTCTTAACATCATCACTTAAATTTGAAGCGTTTATTATCTCGATTACCTCTTTAAACTCCCTCTCGATCTTTTTGCATTTGACTTCAACTCTCTTTGAAACGATTCCTTTAACATTTACTCTTTTTACATTGAATTCTATTTCTAATCCCAGTGATTCGACTATTCTCTCTAAATCCTTCTCAGTCAATGTTAGATCTATGAGCGATGCGACGATCATGTCTCCACCAGCACCATTAAAAGCATCAAATACCAAAGCCCTCATAATACCACAAGCCTTTTTATATCATCCTAATAAAAACTGTTTAGGTGATACAAGTGGAAGTCACATTAAAGGTCAATCAAGCTTATCCAAGTGATTCGGGAAGAGGTATCGCAAGATTAGATCCAGATACTATGCTTAAGTTACAGATATCACCCGGGGATATCATAGAGATTCAGGGAAAGAGAAAAACAGTTGCAAAAGTTTGGAGAGCTCCAAAAAGGGATTGGGGTAAAAACATCATAAGAATTGATAGGTTTATAAGGGAGAATGCTGGAGTTGGAATTGGAGATTTAGTTAAGGTTAGAAAAGTCAATTACCAACCTGCAAAAGTTGTAATCCTTGCTCCATTAAAGAAAATTGAATTGAGAATTTACGGTGTGGAGATAGGAGAGTACCTGAAGCATCAATTTTTGAAGAGGCCTGTTGTAGAAGGTGATCTAGTCCCACTAGTTGGAGCTCCAGCAATTTCTGGTTTTGGAAGATACAATCAAGGTCAGGCTTTAGTTTTCGTTGCAGTTAAAACTGAACCAAAGGGGCCAGTTGTTATAGATGAATCTACGAGGGTTATATACAGAGATCGACCAGTAAAAGGCTATGAGAGATTTGGAAAGTCTGGAGTTACCTATGAGGACATTGGTGGATTAAAAGAGGAGTTACAGAAAGTTAGAGAAGTTATTGAGCTTCCACTAAAATATCCAGAACTGTTCCAGAGACTTGGAATTGAGCCACCGAAAGGTGTTTTGCTCTATGGCCCGCCGGGAACAGGTAAAACCCTTATCGCTAAAGCAGTAGCTAATGAGATTGGTGCTTCCTTCTTTACTATAAATGGCCCAGAGATAATGAGTAAATTCTACGGTGAATCAGAGCAACGCTTGAGGGAGATATTTGAAGAGGCTAAGGAAAACGCTCCATCCATTATTTTCATCGATGAAATAGATGCCATAGCTCCAAGAAGAGATGAAGTGACTGGAGAAGTCGAAAGGAGAGTTGTAGCACAGCTTTTAACACTAATGGATGGATTAGAAGAGAGAGGGCAAGTTATCGTGATAGGTGCAACGAACAGAATAGATGCAGTAGATCCAGCTTTGAGAAGACCAGGAAGATTCGATAGAGAAATAGAAATAGGTGTTCCAGATAGAGAGGGAAGATTCGAAATATTCCAGATACATACGAGAAACATGCCAATTGAGCCTAAGTATTCGAGGGACTTTGTATTAGAAGCTATAGAAAGACTAAAAAAGAATACAGAGGATGTAGAACTTCTTAGAAACTTAGACTTTGTTTACAATGAAGTAAGAGACGCTGAGAGAGAAGACGAAATAAAGAACATTGTAAAAAGTTTGCTATCTGATGACGTTATCAACGAGCTTGAAAACGAGATAATAAAGGCTATGCTTAGAAACCTTGCAGATCAAACGCATGGATTTGTCGGTGCTGATATAGAAGCGTTGTGCAAAGAGGCGGCGATGAAAGCTTTGAGGAGATACCTACCAAAGATAGATCTGAACAGTGATGAAATACCAATAGAAGTTTTGGAATCTATAAAGGTTACATGGGAAGACTTCCAGCAAGCTTTAAAGGAGATAGAGCCATCTGCGATGAGAGAAGTTCTTGTAGAGATTCCAAAGGTCACTTGGAACGATGTAGGTGGGCTTGAAGACGTTAAAAGAGAAATAATTGAAGCTGTAGAGTGGCCTTTGAAGTATCCAGAGAAGTTTAAGAAGTTTGGAATTAAGCCACCGAAAGGAGTTTTGCTCTACGGCCCACCGGGAACAGGTAAAACACTTATCGCTAAAGCAGTCGCAAACGAAACGAATGCAAACTTCATAAGTGTTAAGGGTGGTGAGATACTAAGCAAATGGCTTGGAGAGAGTGAAAAAGCCATTAGAAAGATATTCAGAAAGGCAAGGCAAGTAGCTCCATGTATAATATTCTTCGATGAGATAGATGCAATTGCCCAGATGAGAGGATTTGATGAGGGAAGCAGAGCAGTTGAAAGAGTTTTGAACCAGCTACTTACAGAAATGGATGGATTAGAAGAACTTCAAGGAGTGATTGTAATCGGTGCAACGAATAGACCAGATATACTTGACCCAGCTTTGCTAAGACCTGGAAGGTTTGATAGACTCGTTTACGTCCGTCCACCGGACAAGAAGAGTAGATTGGCAATATTCAAGATTCATACAAGAGATATGCCATTAGCTGATGATGTGGATTTAGAAGAGCTTGCAGAGATGACTGAAGGTTACGTTGGAGCGGATATAGAAGCTATATGTAGAGAAGCTGTAATGCTTGCTTTAAGAGAAAATATAAACGCTGAGAAAGTTGAAATGAGACACTTCTTAGAGGCGTTGAAGAAGATTAAGCCGAGTGTTAACGAAGCTATGCTAAGCTTCTACGAGAGGTTTGAAGAGAAGATGAAACTTGAAAAGATTAAGACTCCTACAGCTAAAACGTTAGTTGGATATGGCTGATTTTCTTGAGATTTTATTTTGAATTTTAATCTTTTGTATTATTAGAGATATTAATACAATTATTAAATTATATAGATTTAATAGATTTAATTATTAGGCTATTTCATTGGAATTACCCATTTCTTAAGTCTTGGGTAAACTTGTAGGATTACACACTTATCTTCATAAAAATGTACATATCTTACCCAAACCCATAGCTTTTGTTCTCTCTTAGGTTCGCAGATTCTAGCTTTATCCGATTCAAATCTTGAAACAACATAT
>CAZFII010000060.1:0-6924 GCA_964518925.1 uncultured archaeon | reverse complement strand
ACCTAAATAGGGTTTAGAATTTTTATTTGATTTTAAAATGCTCTCTGAATTTTTATCTGATTGCCAAATTCGGATCTACTGCGAAATGCGAGGCCTTCTTAGCAACTGAAAAAGCTAAAAACGATGAATGACGTAAAAAATTAAACATGAAGTGCAAGAAGTGTAAGAATAAGGCAATTACTTATCTCAAACCGTATAGAATTGCCTTATGCGAAAACTGTTATGTTAAATTTTATGAGAATCTTGTCAAGAGATGTATTAAGCGATATGGAATATTGAAAAGAGATGAAAAAATACTCGTAGCAGTATCGGGAGGAAAGGACAGTTCTGCTATGGCATACGTTTTAAAAACCCTCAATTATAACATAGAGCTTTTTTATATTGATTTAGGAATTAAAAATTACTCGAAAGCATCGGAGAAAGCTGTTAACGAGCTTGCGGAATTCATTGATGCAAATTTAAATATAGTTAGACTAAAAGATTATGGATTCACGATTTCAGATGTTGAAATGTCTAAGGTCTGTTCTGCATGTGGAACATCAAAGAGATACCTAATGAACAGATTTGCAAGAGAAAACGGATTTGATATAATTGCAACTGGTCACACCGCAGAAGATATAGTAACCTTCTACATTAAAAACATGGCTTCTGGTTCAAAAATTTGGGCTGAAAAGCTCATGCCGAGAAATGAGGGTTTTGATAAACTCGTTGCAAGGGCTAAACCCCTTTATGAGATTAGTGAAAAGGAAAACATGTTATACGTTCTCTGCAAAGACATACCGTTTACGTTCGATGAGTGTCCATTCGCTCCGAATCCAGATTGGAAGGAAATTGTTTACGAAATAGAGAGAAGAAAACCGGGATTCGTTAAAAACTTCGTAAGAGGAATAGTAAAAGAGGAATCTCCACAAAAACTCATGCACTGCGAGATATGTGGTGAAGTCTCAAGTACTAAGATATGTGCATTCTGTAGATTGAGGAAGAGATACGGAAACCTTTAACAATTAGTTCTATGTTTATTTATTATGTTATCTAATGAGGAAGTACTTTTGAAATCCTGGAGAGGTGTTTTAGGCTTGGTTGATGGAGATAAGCCATACTGCATACCTGTAGCCTTTATCTACAAAGATGGATTCCTGTACTTTCTATTTCCAAAAGAGGGAAGAAAAACTAAGTGTATCGAGAAAAATAGGAACGCTTGCTACTTAATTCATGATCTAAACTATTCGGTTTTGATCGAGGGACAGTTGGAAAGAGTAAAGAATACAGAAGAGATTGAATCAGTTCTCAAAGATTTTTACGAAAGAGTATTTCCAAGAGATCCGTACTTTAAGAGATTTAACGAAAGATTCATTTTAGAGGTTTGCTTGAGTGATTCAAAGGCTGGTTTGTATAAGTTAATACCAAAGACAATTTCTGGCTTTAAAGATTAAACCTACATCCAGCAAAACACCTCTTTGCATTTTTCATTTTTAAAATCTCGTCTTTGTATTCAGTGCAATGGCATGGAATTACGATATCGTACTTTTTCAGAATTTCTATATCTCTAAATCCATGAAATCCACCCATAACTCCTAAGACGCCTCCAAGTTCTTCAGCTTTGTTTAATATGACGTCTAATCCCGGATGAGAACATCCAGTTACTACGAAGTACGCATTTCCAACATCGACGATTAGCGATTGCTCTTTTATATACGTTCCAAGCTCTCCAGTTGTATAAACTCCGTCATCAATCATTTTCAAATCTTCTACTTCAATTAATTCTGCTTTTCTCCTTATTTCCCTCTTCAAATTCTCTGAAAAAGATTTTGGAACTACTACATAGCTTGTTTTGTCTATTACATGGTTTAAGCCACCTATGTGATCCCAGTGCTGGTGTGATAGGAATATGTAATCGAAATCCTCTATTCCAGCTAAGTCCAAGTTGTGCAGTAGTATATTTCCATCCCATCCAGTATCAAAAAGAATTCTTACCTTCGATTTTACGTAGCATGAAAATCCCCAACTTTCTATAAACTCTCCAACGGCTTCGTTATCGTATACGACAAAAAACTCAACCATAGAAGTTATAGGTGATTAAAAGATTTAACAATTCCGATTTTAAAGTAATGGACATGTTAACTTAAGAATGTGTCCACTTTGTGCGAAAAAAATCTAAACAAAGGACATAAGCTTTAAGTATCGAATATTTCGCACTAAGTTGATACATCTAAAGTAGTTGAAAAAGTTATGATTAATGAAAATAAACTTACGGTACCAATCTCTGTCTATCTCTTGGAAATAGTGATGCTTCTCTGATGTTTTTGAGGTTTAACATAGCCATGATTAGCCTCTCTGCACCTAAACCCCAGCCAGCATGTGGTGGCATTCCATAACGGAAAGCTTCAAGGTAAAATCCAAAACTTTCTGGTTCTAAACCCTTTTTCCTTATACTCTCTACAAGCATGTCGTACTTGTGAATTCTTTGAGCTCCGCTTGCCAATTCGAGCCAGTTATGCATTAAATCGAAACTCTTACAGATCTCTGGCCTGTCTTCATAAGGCATAGCGTAAAATGGCTTTGATTCAGTTGGCCAATCAACTATAAAGTATAAGCCTTCAATCTCGTTACCTACTGCCTTTAAAGCTGGAGTACTCAAATCCTCACCCCATATAATTTCTTCTCCTTTTTTTCTCGCTATTTCCAAAGCCTCATCGTAAGTAATCCTTTCAAAGGGTTTCTCTGGTACTTCAAGCTTTAGATTTAGCCATTCTAAGTATCTTTCGCATCTCTCAACGACATCTTCGTATGCTTTAACTATTAAATCTTCTAAAACTTTCATAACTCCATTGTGATCTGTAAAACTCATCTCTATATCAATAGATATCGCCTCATTTAAATGTCGAACGGTGTTGTGCTCCTCTGCCCTAAAAATTGGCCCTATCTCAAACACTTTATCGAATCCAGCAGCCATTAAAATCTGCTTGTAGAGCTGGGGAGATTGATTTAAGAAAGCTTCTTTTTCAAAGTAACTTAATGGGAAAAGCTCCGTACCTCCTTCTGTTGCAGTAGAAACTATTTTTGGTGTATGAACTTCTATAAATCCTTTACTAACTAAGTATTCCCTAATGCTTTGTAAAACTTGATGTCTAATTCTAAATATAGCTTGAATCCTCGGCTTTCTCAGATCTAAAAATCTGTGATCAAGCCTTGTATCGAGTTCAGCGGGAACTTTTTCAGTAACTTCTAAAGGTAGTGGAACATCAGCTTCGTTCAAGACTTCTATCTTTTCTGGAATTATTTCGAAACCATTGGGAGCCTTAGGCTCCTTCTTTACAAAACCGTCAACTCTTATAACGCTCTCTCTTCTAAGTTTTTTTGCAATCTTGAACGTATCTTGTGGAACTTTCTTCTTTGGTAACGTTATTTGAGCAAATCCCTCTCTATCTCTCAAAACTATGAAGACTATTCCTCCAAGATCCCTAACTTCGTGAACCCATCCGCAAACTGTTACACTTGTTCCTTCATCGAGTTTAGCAACATCACTTGTATACATTCTCATACTCAACGTAAGGTTTTGTGAGATAGATAAAGTTTTTAATCAAGCTAAAAACCTGAAAAAAATGAAAGATATCAGAGATTTTTTAAATGTTCTTGAAACAATTGGAATGCTAAAGAGAGTAAAAACCGAAGTTTCACCGATACTCGAAATCCCAGAGATTTTGAGGAGAGTTATGTATAAAAAAGGGCCTGCAATATTATTTGAGAACGTAAAAGGCTATAAAAATTGGAAAGTCGTAGGTAATTTGTTTTATAGTATTGAAGCGTTAAAAATAGCTTTTAATGTCAAAAAACTCGAAGAAATTGGATATAGAATGGTAAACCTCATGGTAGCACAACCACCAATGGATTTCATAGATAAGATCAAAACCCTTAAAGAAGTCATATCCTTGGGTAAATTTTTACCAAAAAAAATTCGTAAGGCGCCTTTTTTTGAAAGAGTTGTAGATAATCCATCTTTGTTAGATCTTCCAGCTTTTAAGACATGGCCAAAAGATGGAGGGAGATATTTGACGTTTCCAGTTGTTATCTCAAGAGATCCAGAAACTGGAGTAGTAAACATGGGTGTGTATAGAGTTATGATACTCGATGAGAAGAGGGGAGTCATACACTGGCAAATCCATAAGAGGGGGGCGGAAGCTTATAGAAGAGCTTTTGAAACTGATTTGAAGAGAATACCAATAGCTATAGCAATAAGTTGTGAACCAGCGGTTCTCTTTACGGGAATTTCTCCAGTTCCGTATCCAATTGACAAACTGCTATTCGCTGGAATTGTAAAGGGAGAAAGTATAGAAGTCGTTAAGCTCGATTCTGGATTGATAGTGCCAGCTAATGCAGAAGTTCTCCTTGAAGGTTACATAAAAATAGACGATTTATCCGAAGAAGGGCCATTTGGCGATCACTTTGGATACTACGATAAGCCCACTGATAGATATCCAGTATTTCACTTAGAGAGGATTTATATGCGAGAAAATCCGATATATTACGGTACGGTTGTCGGAAAACCAGCATTAGAAGATGCAGTCCTTGGAAAAGCTGTTGAAAGAGTTTTTCTTCCAATAGTAAGGGTTTTATTTCCTGAAATCGTTGAAATGAATTTGCCTGAATACGGGATGTTTCAGGGAATTGCAATAGTTTCGATTAAGAAGAGATATCCGGGGCATGCTAAAAAGGTTATGATGGGTTTATGGGGAATAGGACAATTATCTCTAACAAAGATAATAATAGTTGTAGACAGCGATGTAAATCCACACAATTTAAACGAAGTTCTATGGGCTATAGCTGCGAATGTAGATCCACAGAGAGATGTAGTAGTTGTACCGGGAACTCACACAGATGCACTAGATCCAGCAACTCCAATTCAGGCGTATGGGAGTAAGCTTGGAATAGATGCAACTAAAAAATTCCCAGAAGAATACGGCTATAAGAGTTGGCCAGAAGAAGTTGAAGTCGATGAAGAGATTTCTAAACTCGTAGATGAGAAGTGGAGTTCCTATGGGATAGATTGATATGTGGGATCCTGGAAGAGTCTCTAAGCGTAGCAGAATTAATGCGATTTTAAGGCTTATAAGAATCGAACACACTATTTTCAGTTTACCATTTGCATATGTAGGTGCGATTTTGTCTGGATACAGTTTCAGTGTCTACGATGCAATACTAATCGCTTTTGCAGTTTTCGGATTGAGAACGGCATCTATGGCTTACAACAACATAGCAGACTTAGAAATAGATAGAAAAAATCCAAGATCTTGCAAAAGACCTCTAGTGATTGGTGCAGTTAAACTTAGAGATGCTTGGATGCTTGTTTTAATTGGTAGTTTAATCTATTTCATCTCTTCAGCCTTATTAAATAAGTACGCTTTGATTTTGAGTCCGATACCGTGGATATTTGCAATGACTTATCCATATGCCAAAAGGTTACACAACTTTCCGCATATCCACTTAGGCCTTGTTTTGGGATTAGCTGTATGTGGAGGGGCGGTAGCTGCATCTGGAGATGAAGTCAAATCGATCTTTGAGGCTTTGTTAAGTATTCCAATTCTGTACGTAATAGCCGTTGTTTTGTGGGTTGCAGGCTTTGACGTTGTATACAGCTTACTCGACGTAGAGTTCGATAGAGCATTTGGTTTGGGTAGTATACCAGCAAAGTTTGGGGAAAAGAATGCAAGATTGATTGCCTTAACGTTTCACATCATCTCTATAGTCTTGCTGTTTCTAGGTTGCGTTGTTTACAACTTAAGCTTGATAGGAATTGCTTCGATAACTTTCGCAAGTGTTTTAATGGTTTATCAGCATTACATAGCGAGAACTAACATTCCTAAGGCATTTAATTTAAATTTAATAATTTCAATTGTAATCTCGTTTGGTATAATTATCGACAAGCTTTAATACCAATACTCTCCAGCGGTTTTATGAGGAGATACATCGTTTTAGCAATTGCAGTATTGGCTATTTCTGCTATAACTGGATGTATTCAAAGTAAGAAGAGTATTGAAGTTGCCACATTACAAGGGGGGATTAGTACTTTAGATATTCTAATGGAAAACAACTACGGATTAAATTTAAAAGTTCACCAGCTTTCGAACACCCTTGAAATACTTTCCGCCTTATCAAAGGGAGAAGTGGACATTGCAGTAATTCCAGCTGAGATGGCTGCAAAGTTCATACAAAGTGGTGGAAAAATTAAGATAATCGCTGTAGACATGTATCAAAATCAAGCAGTTCTTTCAAAAAATGAAAGCATTAAGAGTTGTAAAGATTTAAAGGATAAGAAGATCGCTGCTTTAACTGCTTCTGGAACTTATCACATGTTCAGAGCGTATTTAAAGCTTGTATACGGAATAGATAATGTAAACGTTATAAACACTCAGCCCGGTTCACTCGTTTTGGTTTTAAAGAGAGGAGATGTCGATGCGATAGTTGCGTGGGAACCAATTGTTAGTCAAGCTATCGTTGAAGCTGGGGCACACGTAGTAGAAAACTTCACAGACCTCTGGAAAAAATCTGGAAAAACTGGAAAGCCAGTTATGCTTGTATGGGTTGCGAGAGAGGATTTAGATGAAAATGCTATAAAATCGTTCCTAAGGGCAAGAGAAGAAGCAGCTAAGAAGTGGATATCCGATAGGAATTATACGATATCAATCCTCATGAAACACTACGGGATAAGTAAAGATGTTGCAGAATCCGTATACAATAGAGTTGAAATCTGTTCGAAAAACCTCGATGATGAGTTAATAGACAACATTAAAGAAGTGTGGAGTATAGCATGGCTGGGTGGATATCTAAAAGAGAATCCATCAAAAATAACAAAAGACGTGTTTTACAAGTGTTAAGCTTAATAACTCTGATATCTACGATTTTTATTTTATGGTTTATAGTGAGTAC
>CAZFII010000059.1:0-6934 GCA_964518925.1 uncultured archaeon | reverse complement strand
ACTTCCATCGACTTGCAATGTGGACAGATCATCGCCTATTATATACTTATATATATAATAGTTATAAAAAACAGAATAAGGAAAACGTATGGATATCTACAGAAAATACAACATAATTATTTATCTTCATAAATAATCTTTTCAAAATTGTCTTTCTCTTTTTCTTTCAAATTTAAAGCATCAAAGATATATTTTCCTACACAATCATAGAAGATAATAAACAAAAATATTATATTTTTATATAAATTTCTAACTTTAAAAATTATTATCCTAACTCAATTAAAGGAAAAATCCATAAACACATTGAAAATCAGTTATAAAAATGACGTATAAACAAGTAATAGTCGTTAGAGATGATTTGAAGTTATCGAGGGGAAAAATAGCGGTTCAAGTTGCACATGCATCTATAATAGGTTTTCTAAAAAGTGATGAGAAAATTAGGAAGATTTGGCTTGAAGAAGGTCAAAAGAAGATAGTTTTAAAAGTTGACAGTTTAGATAAACTTCTCGAAATTAAAGATAAAGCTGAAAGAGCTGGATTAAAAACTGGAATTGTAATCGATGCAGGTTTAACGGAAATACCTCCAAACACTATAACTGCAATAGTTATAGGTCCAGATGAAGAGAAGAAAATTGACAAAATTACTGGTAATCTACCTTTATTGAAATGAAAATCAATAAAAATCTATAGACTTTATTTTTATACTACTATTAGCTACGATATTCTATGCTTTAGGTTTAACATTCATACCTTACTAATTTTTTATCTTATTTTTTCTATGAATTCTTTGATTTCTCTGCTAACTTCCTCTGGTTTTTCGATTATTACCATATGCCCAGCATCACTGATAACTACTAGCTTAGAATTTGGAATGTGTTTATGAAAGAACTGAGAATACTTCACGGGAGTTAAAACATCCTTTTCGCCGACGATTATCAGAGTTGGAACATCAATTTTTATACTTCCATTTCTATACTGTTCTAACAGATCGAACTTATCGCATAGGATTAAATCATTGCGTAAGACCTTTGCTCTTTCTTCAAAAATCCTAGCAAAACTATCTACAAATTCTCTACTCGCAAAAGACATCTCCGCTAACATCTTTGCAGTCTCAGAGGGATTTTTCTCTAAACCTTCAAGTAATTCTGGTAAAACACGTAGCCTCGCACCAGTTCCTATTAATATCAATCCGCTGACGATTTCTCTATAGTTTAAATAAACCTTTTGCGCTATAGCTCCGCCAAGACTGTGTCCAGCTACAACGGCTTTGTCGAACAGCTTTTTGATTACCTCTGCAACGAAGTATGCGTAATCATCGATACTGTTTATCTTAATGCAATCACTTTTTCCATGATTTGGAAGATCTATCGCATATCCGCCTACGTATTCTAATTGATACTTCCAGAGTTCGGCATCTCCTCCAGAGCAGTGTATGTAGACGATGTCTTCATCTCTACCCTTCAATAAAGAAATTCTCACATCATCTACAACGATTTCTACACGTTCCATAGTTCTATATGACTTACGCAACTTTTAAAATCAGCCCTAAAAACTGCAACTTATGGACATTGAACAAAAGATATCTTTGATCACAAGAAACACTGTAGAGATCGTTACAGAGGAGGAACTAAAAAATCTATTAGAGACTAAAGAAAAACCAAGAGCTTACGTTGGATACGAGCCAAGTGGAGAAATTCATTTAGGTCATATGATGACTGTTCAAAAGCTTATAGATTTGCAAGAAGTCGGATTCGATGTAATTGTCTTATTGGCTGACATTCACGCATATCTAAACGAGAAGGGTAGTTTTGAGGAGATAAGGGAGATTGCAGAATACAACAAAAGAGCCTTTATAGCGTTAGGTTTAGATGAATCCAAAACGAGGTTTATACTTGGAAGTGAGTATCAGCTAAACGAGGATTACGTTTTAGATCTGCTTAAGCTTTCAAGGATAACGACATTAAAGAGAGCGAGGAGAAGTATGGACGAAATAAGTAGGAGAAAAGAAGATCCAATGGTTTCTCAGATGATATATCCACTCATGCAGGCTTTGGATATAGCCTACTTAGATATAGATTTAGCAGTTGGAGGTATAGATCAGAGAAAGATACACATGCTTGCAAGGGAGAACTTGCCAAGATTGGGATACAGAGCTCCAACTTGTTTGCATACACCTATAATAGTCGGTTTAGATGGGCAGAAGATGAGTTCTTCTAAAGGAAACTACATCTCCGTAAGGGATTCACCAGAAGAGGTTGAGAGAAAAATTTTAAAAGCGTACTGCCCTGCCAAGGTATTGGAGAACAATCCCATAATCGATATAGTAAAATATCACATATTTCCAAGATTTAAAAAGATAAAAATAGAAAGGGATTTAAAGTTTGGCGGTGATATCGAATACGATAGCTTTGAAAGACTTGCATCAGATTTCGAAAATGGAGCTCTACATCCTTTAGATTTGAAAAGAGCTGTGGCAAAATATTTAAACATACTGCTTAAAGATGCTAGAAAAAGATTAGAGGTGTCTATCTGAGTGAGGAAGTTGTCAGAGTTAAACTACCAGATAGAAGCAAAGGGGAAATGTTCGCTATAGTTGAATCTATGCTTGGTGCTGGTCACGTTAAAGTTAGATGTGAAGACGGAAAGGAAAGACTAGCAAGAATTCCAGGAAAGCTTAGAAAGAGAGTTTGGATAAGAGAAGGAGACGTCGTAATAATAGTACCTTGGAAATTCCAAGATGAGAAAGCAGATATAATCTGGAGGTATACAAATCCACAGGTCGAATGGCTTGAAAGAAAAGGCTACCTAAAGTTTTAGCATGGAGATAATAAGGATACTGAAGAATTGTGAACAGAGGAAAGCCCTAGTTTTCGGAATTGGTGGAGGTGGAGATATAGTAGCAACGATTCCAACTGCAAACTTCTTAAGGTGTTTTGGATTTGATGTCTTACACGGTAGTATCGTTTGGGACAGATTAGTTGTCGATCCCAAGCCCGGGCCTAGAAGTATTGAAGAACTCGAAAATGTTGAGGTTTTCAACGATGTAATAGCGATTGCAAATGAGAACACAAGAACTTACTATGGTGCGATTCCAACTGTTGCGAGGGCATCCAAGTTCTTTGGAAGAGTAATTGCGTTAGACATAACAAAAGGTGCAAAAAAACTAAGTAAAGGATTAAAAGAATTTGCTGAAGAAAACGAAATTTCACTTATAGTTGGTATAGACAGTGGAGGAGATGCTATTGCAATCGGTTATGAATCCGGTGTTGAAAGTCCCCTTGCAGATGCTATGAGTATTGCAGCTCTAAGTGATTTAAATGCGATTATAGGTGTTTTTGGTTTTGGTAGTGATGGTGAGTTAAAAGTTGAAGAACTACTGTTAAACATGTCTGAACTTTTAAAACGAAAGTGTTTTTTAGGTTGTGCTTCAATGAGTGAAAAGGATTACAACGAAATGGTTGAGATAACGAAATTTGTAGTTACTGAAGCCAGCAAGATCCCAATAATCGCTTATGAAGGTGGATTTGGAATAAAAAAGATTAGAGAGAGTAGAACTGTAATTGTGTCTCCCCTTTCAACACTCACGTTTTACTTTACATCAAAGGGAGTATTTGAGATAAACAAAGCTGCAAAGATCGTGAAAGATGCAGGGAATATAGAAGAAGCAAACAGTCTTTTAAACAAATCTGGAATCTTAACTGAGTTAGATTACGAAAGAGCTGTAGCTAAAAATTGAGGTGTTATGATATGTATGCGAGAATAAAGGTTAGGGATGTGGTTAGAGTTCCTCCTTCAAAACTTGGAGAGGATTTGGAGAAGGTTATAAATTCACTACTCTGGGAGCAGTTTGAAGGTAAGCTTGATAGGGAATACGGAATGATTATAGGTATCGAAAGTGTAGAGGAGATTGGAGAGGGAAAAATAATAGAAGGCGATGGTGCTGTTTACTTTGATGTCGTTTTCACTGCTATTTGCTTTAAACCTCTTTTACAAGAAGTAGTCGAAGGAGAAGTAGTTGAAATCGTTGAATTCGGTGCATTCGTTTCGATAGGGCCATTTGACGCTTTACTGCATATGAGTCAAATAACAGACGACTACATGGTTTTCGATGAAAAGGGAAAGAGGTTAGTCGGTAGAGAGACTAAGAGGGTTCTTGAAGAAGGGGATTTGGTAAGGGCAAGGATTGTAGCATTAAGTCTTAAAGAAAGAGAACCAAGTAAAAGTAGAATAGGACTAACGATGAGACAACCCTGGCTTGGAGCGCTGAAGTGGATTGAAGAAGATATAGAAAGGATTAAGGGTGAGACTAGTGGCTGAACTCGCTTGTAGAAGGTGTAAGTTTATAAACACGGACACAGATGTTTGCAAGAACTGTGGTAGTACAGATTTAACAAAGGAGTGGTATGGATACATTATTATAATCGATCCAGATAAAAGTGAAATTGCAAAAAAACTTGGAATAAGAGCTCCAGGAAAATACGCTTTAAGGGTGGGTTAAATGCTGAGACTTCCAGAAAGATTCAGATCGAAGTTTTCTAAACCGTTCGGAAAACTCTATAGGGGGAAAGGAGAAGAACTAATGAAGAGGATTGAAGAGGTAAAAAATTGCAAAATACTTGCATGCGTTGGAGACATCGTGAGTTATTACGCATTAAAACTATTTGAGCCAGATATAATAGTAATAGATGGAAAAACAGTTCGAAAAGAGATTTCGATCAGTGAACTCGATGAACTTTCAAAGGGTTACATCGAAATTAAAGCTAATAATCCAGCTGGCTGTATTACTTGTGATCTAATATCAAAGCTCAGAGAGGCTGTAAATCTTGCTAAAAATGGAAAAAAGGTTAAGGTAATAGTCGAAGGTGAAGAAGACTTAGCTGTTGCTCCTTTAGGCTTGCTTTTGCCGAATTCTTCGCTGATTTTATACGGTCAGCCAAATGAGGGAGTTGTTGCGTTGATGATAGATGACGATAGGAAATCTATAATACTTGAGTTCTTAAGATGTATGGAAAGGGTTGGTGAATGTGACGAATGGAGGTGGTTAAATGGAAGTATATGTCGAAAGCGATAGGTACAATCCACTGCTTAAGAGAAGAGAGTTACATCTTAGAGTAGTTTTTAATGGAAAGACTCCAACTAGGCAGGAAGTTAGAGAGAAAGTCGCTGGACTTATGAACGCAGAACTAGATAGGGTAGTAGTACATTATATAAAAACCGAATTCGGGAAAACTGAAGCTAAATGCTACGTAAAGATTTACGACACCGCTGAAGATTTAAGGGCAATAGAGGAAGAGCACATAATTGAAAGGAATTTTGGTAAAAAAGAAGAGGAGGGAGGTGAAGAGTAATGGCTAAGGGTGCGGAATGTGTTTCAAGGTATTACGAGATAAAGGGCGATAAGGTTATAAGGAAAAGGAAGTTCTGCCCAAGATGCGGTGAAGGTGTTTTTCTAGCTGAGCATCCAGATAGGAGAACTTGCGGAAAATGTGGATACACTGAGTTTAAGAGATGAAAGCCCTAGGAATTGAAGGAACTGCATGGAGTTTGAGTGTTGCAGTAGTTGATGAAAAAGACGTAATAGTAATGGTTAACGAACCGTATATACCTAAAGAGGGAGGTATTCATCCAAGAGAGGCATCACAACATCATTCAGAAAAGCTTCCAGAAGTTTTAGCAAAGGTATTTGAGAAAGTTAGTCCAGATGACATAGATCTCGTTGCTTTTTCTCAAGGCCCGGGAATGGGGCCATGCTTAAGAGTGGTTGCCACCGCTGCAAGATTACTGGCTATAAAGCTCAATGTTCCACTTATTGGCGTTAATCACTGTTTAGCTCATGTAGAAGTTGGAAGATGGAAAACAAAAGCAAAAAATCCAGTGGCTTTATACGTAAGTGGTGGGAACAGCCAAGTGATCGCAAGGAGAGGGGAGAGATACCGTGTTTTTGGAGAAACTCTTGACATAGGAATAGGAAACGCCTTAGATAAGCTTGCAAGACATATGGGATTAAAACATCCCGGCGGCCCAAAAATAGAACAATTGGCGAGGAATGGAAAGAAGTATTATCCTTTGCCTTACGTTGTTAAAGGAATGGATTTCTCCTTCAGCGGAATGGTTACTGCTGCACAAAGACTGTACGATTCGGGAGTTAAGCCTGAAGATGTTGCTTTCAGTTTTCAGGAAACAGCATTTGCAATGCTTACTGAAGTCACTGAAAGGGCTTTAGCATATTTAAGCTTGGATGAGGTCTTGTTAGTTGGAGGAGTAGGTGCTAACGAGAGATTACAAGAGATGCTCAGAGTTATGTGTGAAGATAGAGGTGCAAAATTTTATGCACCACCAAAGGAACTAATGGGAGATAATGGAGCGATGATAGCTTACACAGGCTTACTTATGTTTAAGCACGGTTATGAGATGCCAATTGAGAAATCTTTTGTTAAACCTGACTTCAGAATAGAAGAAGTAGAAATTAGATGGGATTAAATTTTCATTAGCATTTTCTTTCGCTCCTTTGCTGTATAACCAGTTAACTCCTCTAGGAATTTGTTGTAAGTCTTTATAGTTTCCACGGCAACTTCATCACTGACGTTTGGATTTGTCTTCGTTTCAATGTATAATTTCCTGTTTTTAATCCATGCTTTGAGTTCTTCTATCGCACCAAATTTTGAAATGTATACATCTCCTTCTTTTTTGCAGTTTCCAAAGTGTTTTAGCATTAGTTCTTTAAGTCTCTCCTCACTTGGCTTGTATCCCCTCTTAAACTTGTACTCCCTCATGTTTGTCTCTTTAATGCTGTTTGCTTTAATACTATTCCTTTTACAAAGTAAGGTAAAACATTTGTTAATCAGATAAAAATCGTGATTGATTTAAAAAATAATCCCGTAAATTAGCTTAATAGCAAGTTGAACGATTAGCAATGCATGACTAACATCTAAAC
>CAZFII010000058.1:0-7047 GCA_964518925.1 uncultured archaeon | reverse complement strand
CTTTGTCAAACAAAATTTTCTCTTAAGCGGATTATTGATTGTACGTTTTAAAAGCTCTGGTGGTTATGCAACATTGTTGATTTAATCGTCCACAATGTGGCCATGACCAATTTCTTTATTATATAAATTTTATCTTTATCTTGTTATCACACTACGATCAATCTTAAGGCGAGAGATATAATTAAAACTGTGGTAGTTGGTATTTACTCAAATCTCTATTACACAACGAGATGGGTTCCGCTAAGGAGAAGGGGATTAGGTTGGCCTAAGTGTAACAAGCTCTATACAAAGCACAACTGTGTAGCATCATGCGGACTTATAGATTCGAAGCTTGAGATAGTTCTCGATTTAAAGGGTTGTAATTTAGACTGCAAATACTGCTGGTGCTGGAAAATGAGATACCTATCTCCAGATATTAAAAAGAGTCCAGAAGAAGTCGCGAAAGATATACTGTGCAGAGCACATTGGACTATTAAGGATAGATTAACTTCTAAATCTAAATACAAATTAGGGGTTATTAGGTTTACAGGAAATGAGCCAACACTACAATGGAGTCATTTAATAGAAGTTCTAAGGATTATCGACGATCTTAATAAATTAATCGAAATATGCAATAAGTACGACTTCGATGAGAAATCTGCGGAACTCGTACACAACTCAAAGGTTATTATTGAAACCAATGGAATTCTATTTGGATTTAGAAAAATAAATTTTGAAGATTTATTAAAAATAAAAAATTTAATTATTGATATAGATATATCTTTTAAAGGTGTCAATCCAGACCAATTCGAATGGTTATCAAGCAAGCCGAAAGAATTGTTTAAGTGTCAGATAAACGGTTTCACATCACTATTCGATTTTGCTGAAGATTTAGACAATATCAACGTAAATCCAGTCTTAGGAATCAATCATGCTGAAAACTACTGTGTTTGGTATAAAGGCAAAAAGTACGTCATGGACGTTGAAATAGTAGACAGATACGGAAACAAAATAGATTTCGAGGATTTCTCGAAAGACTTTGAAGAGGTTATTTCAAGAAAAGATTTGAGATGGGATGAAGCACCGTTTAGGGAATACTTTGGAATAAATAAAGAGAGAACTAGACAGGTTGTAGCGGTAGTTTACAAGGGAAAAAGATATCTCCACGTTTTGCCATCTGAAATACCACTAATGCAAAAGGGTTAATAACTTTAAAAAACTATTTATATCTGATGAACTTACGACGGTCAGAGCGGAATGAGGAATGGGGTAGCTTCTGACTATGATGAAGCTAAAACTTTCTGACCGCGATGAAGAAAAAATTTAACTGATCAACCCTTTTTTAAGCCAATTATGAATCCTATTACAAATCCAGCTACTGGAACGTTTAATATCAAGCTTAACCAGTTCTGTAGTAGTTCCGTTGTACCTAAATCTATCGAGGTTAGTTTTTGGTAGTTTATCTCAATGAATCCCTTTTTTGCAAGGTATAGGAGACTTGCTATGTACAAGCCAAGTAGAACCATAAACACCTTAAACGCTTTTTTTAATGCGTAGCCTAATATATATCCAACTACAACTCCAATTCCACCCTGAAATAGAGTTTCTTCAGTTATCAAGTCAGATAACATGTTTATTCGCTTTATTTAATTTCTTTGTCATTTATATCTTGGCATGCAGATTATTTCTCTTATGTCTATATCGAAAAATCTATGAATGTTTGCTGGTTTTAAAACGATGGCGGTGTCTGCACCTCTCGCAGTTCCTGCAATTGCTATGACCTCTTCATCTACTGGAATTGCTCCAGCATCAGATGCCATAACTGCAATTTCAACACAGACCTTCATACCTTGACAGAAAAGCCTTAAAGTGTCTGCAATGAGATTTAACGGTGAAAATCCGCCGTATTTCTGAGTTATTAGTCTTGGAACAGTTGTAAGTATATCTGATGCAATAATAAGTTTAGCATTTTCTTCGATATATCTTTTAGTTTCTTCATCGATTAGAAGTTTGTTCTCCTCTTTGAATCCAGATTGATGTGTTACAACCACTACATTTATTCCAGTACCTTTGAAAACTTCTATAGCTCTTTTTCCAGTTTTTCCAGAAGTACTTGCGACTACTACGTATTTAATTCCGAGTTCTAAAGCTCTTTCCTTTGCAAGTCTTAAAGTTTCTTCTGTATTTTTCTCACCTTTCTCCTCAAAATAAACGATCTCTTTTTTCATTGTGAACAAACATCTATTAAAACTTTTATAACTCTTTCGCAACTTTAAGCTGTGAAAATCGAAAAGCCTAGAGGTACGAGGGATTTCTTACCAGATGAGATGGAAAAGAGAAGACTAATTGAGAAAAAGATGCGTGAGATAGCTGAGAGTTTTGGGTATAGAGAAGTTCTAACTCCAACTTTTGAGCATTTGGAACTGTTTACACTTAAATCTGGTGAAGAAATAGTTGAAGAGATGTACACTTTCAAGGATAAGGGTGGCAGAGATCTTGCGTTGAGACCAGAGGTTACTATGCCCGTAACGAGGTTATTCGTCAATGAGTGTAGCGTTATGCCAAAGCCGTTAAGGTTTTACTACTTTGCAAACTGCTTTCGATACGAAAGACCACAAAAAGGTAGATACAGAGAGTTCTGGCAGTTCGGTGTTGAACTAATAGGCTCATCTAAGCCTACTGCTGATGCAGAAGTAATATACCTTGCATACAAAATACTTAAAGAACTAAAAATAGATTTTGAGTTGCACATAGGTCATGTAGGAGTTCTTAGGCATCTGTTAAGAGATTTGAGTGAAGAAGACACTTTAAAAATTATGAGACTAATTGATAAGAGAGATTTGGATGCACTCAATAACTATATGGAAGAAATAGGATTAAACAAAGATCTAAAAGAGAAGATATACTATGTAATAGATTTAACTGGTGGAAGAGAGATTTTGAATGATGCAAAGATCTTGGATTTTGACTTTAGTCATTTAGAGCAGTTATGTGATTTACTCGATGCACTCGATGTGGACTACAAGCTCAACCTCGGAATTGCAAGGGGTTTGGATTACTACACTGGAGTAGTATTCGAGTGTTATTCTGAAAGGTTAGGAGCGCAAAAGCAGATATGTGGCGGAGGAAGTTACGAGTTAACGCATCTATTTAACTATGAAAGAGTGCCATCAACTGGATTTGCTATTGGCTTTGATAGAGTTGCAGAGATATGTGATATAAAGCCAGAGAGAAAGACAACTGTTGCAGTTGTATCTTTTGAAGGTTTTGAAAAGGAGGCATTCAAGTTAGCTGAAAGGCTTAGAGAAAGAGGAATTGTCGCTTTTGTTGATGTGATGCAGAGAAGTATAAAAAGACAGTTGAGTTATGCAAATGACGTAAAAGCAGATTATGCGGTTATAATAGGGAAAAGAGAAATTGAAGAGAATATAGTTTCGCTTAAAGATTTATCTACTGGAAAGCAGATCAGTTTAAGCTTAGATGAAGCAATAGATCTCATTCTCTCCAGAAATGGGGTATGAAAATAGCCAAAACACTGAATATTTCAAGTCTTCCAACCCACATGTTAAAAATCAAGAGTAACTTAACGAGATCGTTGAAGTTTGCATAGTTTTCACTTGCACCAGCTAATCCTAAGCCCGGGCCTACGTTACCTAGTGTTGCTGCGCTGGCTGAAATCGATGTTACGATATCGTAACCGAATAAGGCTATAATTAATGTCGAAACTATAAATATGAATATATACAATATAAAAAACGTTGTTATGCTGTCTATCAATTCTCTTTTAACTGTTAAGTCACCGTACTTTGTCAATCGAACCGTTTTTGGTTCTGCAGATCTCAATACCTGTTGAGCTGAATACTTCGTAAGGATATACATCCTCAAAACTTTAATACCTCCAGCAGTTGAACCACTGCAACCGCCTATAAACATCAAAAGTAGTAGTATAAACCTTGCACTGTCACTCCACAAGTCGAAGTCATACGTCGTATAACCAGTAGTAGTCATTATAGAAATGACTTGAAAAATTGAATACCTAAAGGAATTGAAGAAATCAAATCTCTTCAGGTTTAAAATAGTTAAAATGGTTGTAAACAAAAGTATAAGAAAAATATAAAGTCTAAATTCTGGATCTCTAAAAATTCTTAGATCTCCACGTAGCAAGTAGTATAAAAGTGCAAAGTTCATACCACCTATCGCCGCAAAGAATGCAATTGCAAATTCAACTCTGAAATCTTTGAAGTAACTAATACTTTCAGAATGGGTCGAGTATCCTCCAGTTGAGAGTGTTGTAAAGGCGTGGTTTATCGCATCGAATATCGGTACACCTAACAGCTTCAAAACGGTAATCTCCAAAACCGTAAAAAACATATAAGTTAGATACAAAGAGATTACAGTGTCTCTAAGTCTCGGTTTTACCTTTAAAACAGTTATTCCTGTATACTCCGCCTGAAAGAGAGTTACACCACTTTTAGCTATACTCGGAAAAAATGCCAAGAACAGTACGATTATTCCCATCCCACCAAGCCACTGAGTTAAACTCCTCCAAATCAAAACAGACTTTGGTAAAAGCTCGGGTGTTAAAACTGATGCTCCAGTTGTCGTGAACCCAGACATTGATTCAAAAAATGCATCAATAGGTTTTATTCCTATTAAAACGTATGGAATTGAACCAACAACAGACACTAAAAGCCAACCAATTGACACTACTGCAAAGGCTTCCTTATATCTTGGAGTTTCCATTTCACTTTTTACACAGCACATGATTAATCCAATTAAAGCAGATGTTAAAGCTGAGAATAGGAAGGGTTTGAAGTCTTCTGTGTAGTAAATCGCTACAGATATCGGAATTACAAATACAAGTGAAAAGAATGTCAAAAGTTTTCCGAGAGTTTTACATACGTATTTTATGTCCATAAATCACTCAAAAATCCTTTCAACTTTCTCTATCTCATCCCATGTCGTGAAAACGAGTAGTCTATCTCCAGTTCTTATCTCGGTATCTCCACGAGGTATCAAGCATTCGTTATCTCTCACTATCGCACCTATTATCGAGTTTTTCGGAAGATCTATTTCTCTAATCTTTTTCTTTAACTTCGGATTTTTTACGATCACTTCAACAATAGCCGTTCCCTCTATCTCTGCGAGTGTCTCAACTTTCATTCTTCTGAGCAATTTCATGACTTCGACATACGTAACCCTTCTAGGATTTAGAGCTATGTCGACACCAACAGCCTCAAACAATTTTACGTATTCGCTGTTTTCAACTTTTGCAATAGAAGTCTTAGCGCCAAGACTCTTTGAAAGAAGACATATGAGTAGATTCCTTTCATCACTCTCAGTAGTTGCAACTACAACATCTGATTTACCGACGTTTTCTTCGACGAGTAAATCCAAATCAGTTGCATCACCATGAACAACTTTTGTCTTCTTAAGTTGGCTGCAGAGTTCTTCACATCTACTTTTATTAGACTCTATTAATTTTACGTTAACTCTACTACTTTCGAGTATTTTGGCAATGTAACAACCTATAGTTCCACCACCGAATATCGTTACCTTTTTTACTATCGGATATCCAAATAGATTTTTCACTTTTTCAATATCTTCAGTTTTTCCAACAATAGCAATTTTATCTCCGGGTTTTATCTCTGTATCGCCTCTTGGAATTATTATTTCTCCTTTTCTATATATCGTTGTTATAACAACGTTTTTTGGTAGGTTTAAATCTTTAATTGTCTTTTTTACTGCGAGTGAATCTTCAGACGCTTGAACTTCAATCATTTCAAACTTTCCACCACTAAAGCTAACAGCTTCTATCGCACCTGGAATACTTATAAGTCTAGTTACCTCTTGAGCTAAAGCCAACTGTGGACATATCACCACATCGTATCCCATGGGATGATCTCTAACTATTGGTTTATCCACGTATTCTGGATTTTCCACTCTAACTATAACCGTTTTTGCACCAAGCTTTTTTGCTGCGAGTCCAGATAGTAGGTTTACTTCATCATTCCCAGTCACTGCTAAAAATAGATCTGCATTTTCTATATTGGCAGATTTCAAAGTTTTTACATTTGCAGCATTGCCAAACACAGCTTCTACATCTATTTTGAATAGATTTTCGTATTTACTTAGGTCTTTTTCTATTACGTAAACCTCGTGTTCCCCAGCGAATGTTGCAGCAAGTTTGTATCCGACTTCGCCAGCCCCAGCGATTACTATACGCATTGAAGAGATCATAGATAAGGATTAGATAAATAAGTTTTTGTTACGACAATTTAGCCATGATCCGCAACAGAACTAATCCCAGTTCATACATGGCAACAAACAACAAAAAAATCGATATCTGGGTTATAAAGGTGATGTCAGAAACCGTATTCATAACGAGGAACAATACTATTAAATAGACTGGAATTCTGAAATTTTTAAACGTATTGTAGTCAACTAGTTTTAGCCTTTCAGCGATTAACATTGCAAGTGGAATTTGAAAAGACAATCCAAAGATTATCAAAATTCTTAAAGCGTTTTGAATCGTTCTTCCAGCAGAAAAATACGGATAAGCTACATTTGAATAAGCTATTCTATAGAGAAAAGGGACTAAAAACTCATAAGATGTAAAAAATCCAATTAAGAACACAAAATAACTCGAAATAAGTAATCTCTTCAAAAAAATCCTCTCCTTTTCGTACAAACCGGGTTTTGCAAATAAGTAGAATTCATAAATTATGTAGGGGTAGAGAACTATTAAAGAGATTAAAAGAGAAAAGATCAATCTCGTAACTATCCATTCAAGAGGGGAGTAAACGTAAATCTCATCGATATTGACAATTGTCTTCCAAAAAGACTTTATCATGTCGTTTGAGTAGAAAAACGTTATAGAAGCAGATATAGCGAGTGCAATTAAAATCCTTATAACTCTAATTCTAAGCTCTGCTAAATGCTCTTCTAAACTCTGCTCTTTATCTTCTGGAGGATTTTGCATTAGTTGAAAATGTCATAGTAAAGTTTATCAATCTTATTTTGTAAAAACCTTTAAGGGCTCGTAGCTCAGAGGTAGAGCGCCGCCTT
>CAZFII010000057.1:0-7127 GCA_964518925.1 uncultured archaeon | reverse complement strand
GGCTGATGGCTTCATTATCTAAATTGCAGAAGAGACATATAAACGTAATGTTTCCAAAGTTTCCAAAATATCCCAAGTACTCAAACAAGCGAATAGTCCACTTAAAGTGTATAAAGCTTATATATTAAATATTTAAATTTTTCGCACGAAATGGACACATTCAGAATAACTAATAAGGTATTTAAATCATCCACAGTAGTGTCACGACCAATAACTAATTAATTAAAATAAAAATAAAAAATTTATAGGGAATATTCGACTATGTGGAGTACTGGTACCTTGTCGAATGTCCACTCGTTCTTCTCTGCGTCGTATTTTCCTAATGTGAATACGTGCCAGTTCTCGTCATCGAGTTGTGGGCAGTCAGTTCTGTAGTAGTAACCTGGGAATCTGGTTTCTTCTCTGAAGAGCATGAACCTCACGTGTGCTTCGGCAGTCCATATTCTGTGCCAGAGTTCCCATGCTCTCATCAGCTCGTGTAGGTCTCTTGCAGCAATGTGGTTCTCCCAGTCCTCCTTTAGGAATTGAAGTAGTTCTAATGCTCTTTCAAGCATAGCCTTGTTCGTCTTGTAGAATGTTGAAGCTCCAGCAGCGTATTCATCCATTATCTTTTGCAATCTAACTAACCCCTGCCATGGGAAGAAGAAGTGCGGATTCACGTTCTCATCAGTTGTAGCATCTTTGTACTGCATGTATCTCTCCATTGGTGCAAATGCCTTCTTCTTAAGCTCCTCTACAACTTTTTCATCGATTTCTGGTTCTGGCTTCTGTTCAATTATGTACCTTACTGCAGCCTTTCCAGCGATTCTACCTTCTGTGAAGGAACCACTTGAGAACTTGTGTGGGTTAGCTCCAGCACAGTCTCCTACTGCGAATAATCCCTTGACTGTAGTCATTCTGTTGTAATGGAGTGGGAAGTACTTCTTGTACTCTTCTGGCATTAGATCCTCTGGTCCACAAACCCAGAATCCAGCTTCACCACTGTGTGAACCCATTATGTATGGCTCAGCTAAGTTTGCTTCAGATGGCTTTTCAGCTGGATCGATGTTCTGAGATGCCCAGAGCAATGCCTGACTAATGGTCATGTCAAGGAAGTCTTCAAATGCCTCTTCATATACCTTCTTAGCCTTCTTCTTGTCCCCTCCAGCCATTAACTGCATTGATTCTGGTGTATCCATGTATATCGGGCCTCTACCTTCCATTAACTCAACCAATGCTTGATGGTTTCTCAGTGGTGTTGGAACTGGTGTAGCAGTTCCGTATGGCTTGAACTTTTCGAGTTCACTTGCTCTCTTCTCAATGTACACCTCACCAAATGCGTTCTTAGCTTTGCACTTGAAGAACAGGAACCATGCTCCAACTGGGCCGTATCCGTCTTTGAATCTGAAGGGTATGAATCTGTGTTCAAACTGGGTTAGCATGGCTCCAGCCATCATTCCCATGTAGTAACCGCTTCCCGTATCGAATATAGCATACCATGTCCTTCCAGCAGCCTCACCAACGCTCCTTGGTCTGAATATGAGTGTTGCACCACCAGTTGCGAGTATTACTGCCTTAGCCTTGAACACGTAGAACTTCGGCTGTCTAACACTGAAACCAACAGCTCCAGCAACTCTGTTTGGATCGTTCTTATCCTTGAGTAGTTCAATTATCATTACTCTCTCATAGATGTTCTCCTCACCAAGTGCCATTTTTGCAGCTTCAGCAATTATCGGCTTGTACGATTCTCCGTGAATCATTAACTGCCATTGTCCCTCTCTTACCCACTTTCCATCTGGTGTTGTCCACATTGGAAGTCCCCATTTGTTGAATAGGTGTACAGTTCCGTCTACATGTCTTGCATAGTCTGCAACTAAGTCCTCTCTTGCGATACCCATCATGTCAAGGACTACATATCTAACGTAGTCTTCAACAGTGTTCTGAATTTCAGATCTTGCTGGTCTTCCTCCATAGCTGTTGTCAATGTAGGTGTTTATAGCTGAAAGACCCTGTGCAACAGCACCACTCCTCTCAATTGCTGCTTTTTCTACAAGTGTAACTTTTAGCCCAGCAAGTTTAGCCCAGTACGCTGCTTCGTATGCCGCACCACATCCTGAGAATCCACCACCGATTATCAATACGTCGGTTTCTACGGTTTCGGTTGGTACTTCATCTGCCTTGTAAACTTCTATCTTCTTTGGATAATAAACCATCTAAACCACCTCACTCCAACTTCGTTAACGGCTTCTCCCTCAACTTAATCTTCGGAAATTCTTTCAAGTCTAATATCTCAGGCTCTCCAGCAAGAAGCTCGGTTTTGAGCATGTCTTCAGTTGGATCTGGGAATCCTTCATATGGCTTAATTGAGCCCCAAGGCGTTGTTCTGATCGGGAACTTAAATCTTAGGATTTTTCCATTTCTGTACTTGATAGTCCACATTATCGAATCAGTACCTCTAAGTGGTATACAGCTTGCACCAAATGGGCAGTAATCGACATAACCTCTTACATCAATAGCCTGTTGTGGGCACATCTTTACACAGCTGTAGCACTCCCAGCACATATCTGGTTCTCTGTTGTACGCTTTCATTTTCTCTCTGTCTAATGTCATTAGGTCGTTTGGACAAATGTATTCACATGCAGTCCTCTCCAAAGCTTTACATCCATCACACTTTTCGGGGTTTACCCAACTTGGCATTCAACAACACCCCCCCCCATAGCGTGCTTTCGAAAAATTAAAAAACTTTACCATTTTTACTCAATCTCTGGTGGAGGTATATATTCAGATTCCTTAGCTGCAGCCTCTTTAATTTCATCTATTTTTGCCAATACCTTATCGATTACATCCAATGACTTTGATTTTACGATTTCCTCGAAGAGTGCCCTCTTAAATGCAACTGGCAAGTCTTCAATAAAACCTCTCGAATCGATTCTAGCCCTATCAAATGCCTTTAAGATCTCATTTGCTTTGTCTTCTGAAACTTCAACTGCGATCATTTTTAGTGCTCCACCGAACATATCTTGAACCTTTTCTTCAAGTGGTGTACCCTTTATAGCTTCAAGCCTTTTCTCATCAAGGAGAATTCCAATATAGTAAACCATCTAAATCACCCCTTAGGTATCTCCATTGGTGGAACATCAACTTCTAATTCCTTGTTCTTAATTTCAAGGTATTTCCTGTTTACGAATGGATATCCAAAGACTTTCCACCACTTTACTATAACCTTGTAAACTTCTGGTCTAAAGATCACCTTTGGTGGGAATATACCCTCAGCGACCATACCTCTTATAAAGCTACCACTGAACTTCTGTCTCTCTTTAATGTGTCCACAGCTCTCACTGTATGCAATTTCACCACACTTTGGACAGTACCAGAACTCAGCCATGTTCTGTGGGTATATCTTTAAGCCGTAATCAACTTCATTTGGTGGAGCTTCGAAACCAAAACTTGGAATACCCTTTGTCCACAAGATCTGAGTAGCATACATGTCGTAGTAATCACCAACTGCTGCATGATCTCTACCAAACATGTGATGAGTACAACCTAAGTTTTGTCTGATTATTCCATGTAGCAATGATTCAATTGGATTTCCGTATCTCATGTCCCAAAGGGTGAACGTTACGATATGTCTCTCTGGCTTTATGTAGCCGTATTTGTTGACAGCCTCATGCCCCTCCAGTATAGCTTCGTCTGGATAGTCTCCAAGTCTCTTAGCACCTATTATAGCGTTTACAAGAATGCCATGACAAGGTTCAACATCTCCAGTGAATGCAGCACATTTCATTAGCATTTCATGACCAACGTGAGGTACATTTCTCGTTTGATGAGCGATACACGTTCTCCATTTCTTAACGTTTTTGATTACTGCTCTACATTCCGCTGGTGGGAACCAGAACCTGTCATATGGCTCCTTAAACTTTGGCTCATTTATAATTGTCCAATTTCCAGCAATTACGTAAGGATTCATGCATCTGTAGATAAGCCATCCCGGATGCTTCTCATCGAATGGCTTTCTCACGACTTCTGGGTTCTTTTCTGGAGTACCGAAGGTTCTATCTGCAACATCCTTTGGATCGATCTTGTAGATCTCTTCGATGTCCATTACTGCAAATGGCTGTCCTTTGAGCTTTAAGAGTAATCTATCTCCTTCTTTAACATCTAAAGCCTTTAAATCTTCTTCGCTTATATCGAATAAAATCGGATATGGAAATACCCATTCATTCAGAAGTCTTCTTTCCTTTAAAACTCTCTCGAGTTCATTTTGAGTCATTGAACCCTCAACTGGGCTAAAGAACCCATAACAAACAGACATTATCTCTCTATAAACATGTCTTATGGGTCTTCCATCTGGTGTAGTAGTTGGTTTTAGATCAAAAGTAGGACAACCAGCAGCCATTTGTTCAGCAAAATCTTTCTTTTTCACAACTCTATAAACCAATTCACCGCCATGAGGTGGTGGCATCTTAATTAGGGGCATCTGTTTACACCTCCAGTTGTCTTTGATAATTATCTTCTCAACATTATATATACCTTTCGAAATATTTTTAATGATTAAAAAAGAATAAAAGCTCATTTAGGCTTTTTCTAAAAAACTGTAGTGAGTTTTAAGGTGATGTAAACGTTTTCTAAAAATTCGAAATGATTCACTAAAACTTAACCCAAAGATTATACTTTTTGTGGAGTCTATTTAATTATAAAAATTAACCAATATTGTGTTTAACCTAACATCATTATTATTCTGCGAAAAATATCTTAATTTATGCTTACTGGGATTATCTATTTTTCTTTTTTATACGTGTTCAGGAGAGATACTATCATTATATATTATTTTATATCTAACCATAGCCTTCAATCACTTTAGAAATGCCATAGAATGAAGGAAGCAGATAAATTTGATGCACAATTATCCTTTTTGATTGGTTTTCCTTAATTATTTCGTTCTTAAGTTCATCGATAAATAATTTTTTACTACTGCAAAAACTGAATAGCAATGCTCTCGATAGCCATACCATCTTCAGCATTGATAAATGAAACCGATCCAAAAATCAAAACGTATAAATTAGGATTAATAGCAAGAGCTTGTGCCATATTCAGAGTTGAGGAAATCCTAATCTATCGTGATCCAAAGCTTGATGAATCCGAATTTATGAAAGACGTTTTGGAATATATTGAGACTCCACAGTATTTAAGGAAATACATACCTCTTAAAAAGAATCTTAGATATGTTGGCATTTTGCCGCCACTTGCGATACCATCGCATAAGCCGAAACATTTAAAAGTCGGTGAAGTCAGGGATGGTGTTATAAGATATGTTGCCCCTGACGGAACGCGATGGGTCGATATAGGTTTAAAGACCCTGGCACCCCTAAAATCAAATAAACCGAGGGGTGCCCGCGTTACCGTCAGGATCTGTTCGAAGAATCCGTTGCAGGTAGAAGAAGCTAAACCAGATGAATATTGGGGGTATAAAGTTAAAATAGTAGAGTTAGGCGATGTATTGAAAAGAAAAAATGTAATAATAACCTCAAGAAGGTGCAAAGTTCCAAGAGTAGATGAGATAAGGGGTAACGTAACGTTAGTGTTTGGAAATCCTGAAGAAGGTGTGTTTGAAATGGCTAGGAGGTTGGGGATTAAAATGGATGGAGAATGTTGGAATACGATACCGATGCAAGGGACTCGGACAGTTAGGTTAGAGGAGGCTATCTTTGCGACTTTAGCTATTTTAAATTTTATCTGTTATTGGGGTGAGAAGGGATGAAGTATCATAAGCCGAGAAGTGGATCTCTTGCTTTCTCGCCAAGAAAAAGAGCTAAAAGCATAATACCAAGGATTAGGTCTTGGCCTGAATGCAACGAAGTAAGAATTCAAGGCTTTGCTGGATATAAAGCCGGAATGACCCATGTGATAATGATAGACGACAGAAGAAATTCTCCTACCTATGGCGAAGAAATTGCAATGCCAGTAACGGTGATAGAAACACCGCCGATGAAAGTAGCTGGAGTTAGAGTTTACAGGAGAACTCAATATGGCTTGGAGATAGCTGGAGAGGTTTGGGCTGATAACTTAGATAAATACCTTGGTAGAAGGCTAAACCTTCCGAAAAAAGCACCAGATGTAGACAAAGTAAGGGTTGACGGAATAGCTGAGGTTAGAGTCATAACCTATACTCAACCTTATCTGATAACTGGAGTGCCAAAGAAGGTTCCAGACGTAATGGAGCAGAGAGTTGGAGGAAACGTTGAAGAAGCTTTAGAATATGCAATTTCTAAGCTTGGAAAGGAGATCAGGATATCCGAAGTTTTTCAAGAGGGGCAGCTAATAGACGTAATAGCTATAACGAAGGGTAAGGGATTCCAAGGCCCAGTTAAGCGTTGGGGTGTTATAACTTTAGATGCGAAGCATGCGAGAAGCTCAAAGCATAGAAGAGTTGGAACACTAGGCCCATGGACTCCAGCAAGGGTTAGATGGACAGTTCCACAAGCTGGACAGATGGGTTTCCATCAGAGAACAGAGTACAACAAGAGAATACTTAAGATCGGTGAGAATGGAGAGGAAATTACGCCAAAAGGTGGTTTCGTTCACTATGGCGTTATTAGGAGTGATTACGTGCTTGTAAGTGGTAGCGTTCCCGGAAGTGTTAAAAGACTGATCAGAATGAGAGATGCAATTAGACCGCCAAAGGTTCAGTTTGATGGAGTTAACATACTGTATATAAGCACGACTTCAAAGCAGGGAAGGTGATAATATGATGGCTAAGGTTTTAAGCTTGAGTGGTGAAGTCGTTGAAGAAATAGAGCTTCCAAAGGTATTTGAAGAAGAATTTCGCCCAGATATAATTAAGAGAGCTGTTTTAGCAATTCAAAGTCATAGAAGACAACCTTATGGCCCAAATCCTTTAGCTGGAGTTGATTACGCTTGGGAAAACTGGGGGCCAGGTTATGGTTATGCAAGAGTTCCAAGGATAAAGCATGGAAGCAGAGCTGTTGTAGTTCCTCAAGCTGTAGGAGGCAGAAAAGCACATCCGCCAAAGCCACAAAGGAAGTGGGCTGAAAAGATAAACAAGAAGGAGATGAAAAAGGCTTTGAGATCTGCTATCGCTGCCACAGCCAATGTTGAGTTAGTAAAGGCAAGGAATCATCTATTTGAAG
>CAZFII010000056.1:0-7129 GCA_964518925.1 uncultured archaeon | reverse complement strand
AAAAACTTTCGCTAAATTATTCTTATACCATTTTCATCTATCTCTAATCCGAATTTTCCAAATTTATGAGATGTCTTGGATGTCTTTGCAACCCATAAGTAAACCCCGTCTTCCTCTCTTTCAAGTACTATGACATTTCCTAAAGCCTGTTGTATTGCTATTTCAAAATTCTTGCTATGCATGTTCTTTACAGCATTAACTATTCCAACACCCTTAGTCTTCAGTATCCACCAATGTATTTTTTGTATTAGTTCGTAAGTTCTCTTCTCTCCGTGGACAAAAGCTATAGATGATATAGAGTCCACAACAAACCTCTCATTCTGCATGAAAAACTTTCTCATTGTTGAAACCAAGTCATCAAAGTCCTTTGCATTTCCTTGATACTTTTCGTCTGAAGGCTCCTCTCTACCGATAAATAAATCTACAAATTTTATTAAATCATTTTTTTCTAATTCATCTGTTTTCCAACCCAAACTCTCCATATTGGATCTTATGTCATATGGGGAATGATCTATACAGAAGTAGACACATCTATATCCTTTTTTCGCTTGAGCGTAAACGAACTGCTGACATATTACACTCTTACCAGTTCCAACATCCCCAAGCAGTAGAAGTGCTGAGGGAATCGGAAGACCACCATTTAATATTTCATCTAACTCTTTAATTCCAGTTGAAGCTCTCATGAATCAAATGCTATTAAAAACTTAAAAATATTTTTTCATCAATGCAGAGAATGACGATGCAGCATTGTGTATAATTTAGATACCATTACTTTAGGTAGACGTGTTAACTTAGTGCGAAAAGCATAAATATTCAATATTTAAAGCTTACACCTTTAGGTTAACATGTCCACTTTAAGTTTTTCCAAAGGTTTTTAAGAGATACGTTTAATTGAGCTTATGAACACACTCCTGATTGGAATCGCAATAATAGTAGTTCTATTCCTACTATCTGGAATAAGAATTGTAAACGAATATGAAAGAGCTGTAATCTTTAGGCTTGGAAGATTGGTAGGTGCAAGAGGGCCTGGTATATTCTACAGGATTCCAATACTTGAAAAGTTTATAGTAGTTGATTTGAGAACTGTAACTTACGATATACCTCCCCAAGAGGTTATTACAAGGGATAACGTAACTGTAAGGGTCAACGCCGTAGTCTACTATAGAGTTGTAGATCCAGAAAAAGCAGTTACTGAAGTTTTAGATTACAAGTATGCTACTGCCCAGATAGCTCAAACTACGCTGAGGAGTGTTATAGGGCAGGCTGAACTAGATGAAATATTAACTGAAAGGGAAAAATTGAATGTAGAACTTCAAAAGATAATAGATGAGGCTACAAATCCATGGGGAATAAAGGTTACCGCTGTTGAAATAAAGGACGTTGAAATTCCAGAAGAGATGAGAAGAGTTATGGCTCTACAAGCTGAAGCGGAAAGAGAAAGAAGAGCTAAAATTATAAGAGCAGATGGAGAACTTCAAGCAGCTAAGAAGTTAAGAGAAGCGGCAGAGATAATGGCTCAGAGTAAAGGAGCTATGATGCTCAGATATCTACAAACTATTAACGATGCAGCAGCAGAAAAGAATACTACAATAGTACTTCCAATTCCACTTGAAATATTTGAAATCATGGGTGGTAAAAAGTGAACTTGGAAAAGTTAAAAAGATTACAGCTTGAAATAGCTAAGAGAGTTGAACTTAAAGATAAGTATTCAATCGATGAGGTAAAATACGTTATCGGAGTTGATCAAGCATTTCTCAAGGATTACGTTATCTCTGCAGTAGTGAGAATGAAATATCCATCGCTTGAAATAGATGAAAAAGCCTATACAATTGAAAGGGTAGAATTCCCATATATCCCCACTTTTCTGATGTTTAGAGAAGGTGATCCTGCGGTAAAAGCTGTTAAAAAAGTTTTAAAAGATAAATCGGTTATAGTAGTTGACGGTAGCGGAATAGCCCATCCAAGACGATGTGGATTAGCGACGTATATAGCCGTAAAAACTAATGAACCTTCAATTGGAGTTACAAAGAAAAAACTCTTTGGTGAGGTAAAGCTCGAAAAAGGCTTGTTCGTTTTAAAAGATGGAGACGAAACTATAGGATACGAAATTAGGTTTAAGAGGTTTAAACCAATATACGTTTCTCCGGGAAGCTATATATCGCTAAATACTTCCCTTCAAATCATTAAAAGCTGTTTAAGAGGTCATAGACTTCCAGAGCCAATAAGAGAAGCCCACAACTTCGCCAATGAAATCAAGCGAAAACTAAACTCAGTTATTATTTAATTATTTACATTTAATCAATTATATTGTAAAGGGTATCTCTCTGCTTTGGAATCCTTCCAGCAACTTTGATTATCTCTCTAAGCTCATCTGGTGTTAGTCTTTCACCACTTGTGGCACCAGCTGCTTTAGATATGTTCTCCTCCATTAAAGTTCCACCTAAATCGTTTGCTCCTGCATGCAATGCAGCTTGAGCTAATTTAACTCCAAGTTTAACCCACGAAGCTTGGATATTTTTGATTTCAGGGTAAAGCAAAATCCTCGAAATCGCTATAACTAATAGATCTTCAAATCCCGAGCTACCCTTATACCTCTTACCTAATTCATTGTTCCTCCACATAAATGGCAGAGGTATGAACTCTGTAAATCCACCAGTTTCTCTCTGAATTTGTTTTATAAGTAGTATGTGTTTTATTCTGTGTTCCCATGTCTCCATATGCCCATACATCATCGTTGCAGTTGTGGGAATTCCTAGTTCGTGAGCTTTCTTAATAATATATACCCATTCAGATGTCTTTAGCTTCTTTGGACAAATATAAGCTCTAACTTCATCGTCTAAAATTTCCGCTGCGGTTCCCGGCATAGAATCTAATCCTTCACGTTTGAATATCTTTAATACGTCTTCTACATCCATTTTACTGTTTCTAGCAGCGTGTAAAACTTCCATTGGTGAAAAGGCATGGATATGAATATCCTTTGAAACATCTCTAACTGCTTCAAGTATTGAAACGTAGAAGTCGACGTCTGCATTTGGTAATAATCCACCTTGAATACAGACTTCAGTGCAACCAAAATCTACAGCCTCTTCGACTTTTCTCTTTATATCTTCGAGAGAGAGAAGATACCTTCTACGATTTCTGAACGAGCAGAACTTGCAATCGTTTATACAGATATCTGTGAAGTTTATATTTCTATTAACAACGAAGGTTACGACATCTCCTACAGCTTTTTTGCGAAGCTCGTCTGCAACTTTAAGTGTCTCATACGGATTGCTTAATAAATCTTTAACCTCAGCGAGCATAACCATCATCATCCGCATATCTTTGGATTAGCTTAGCTATAGTTTCACTATACCACTTAAGCTTTACGAATTTTGGATATATGGGTAACCTTTCCTTTAAAACGAATTCACCTCGTAAACACCTCTCTATCTTTTGTAAGGAAGGCCATGGGGATTCGGGATTTATATAATCGTGTGTAACTTCGGATATACCGCCTATATCTCTTGCTCCAGCTTTTATAAAGGGATAGACGTCATCGACTAAATTCGGAGGTATTTGGATTGTCACATCTTTTGGTAAGATTTCTCTTGCAATTTTAACGGTTTCAAGCATTTCTTCAAAAGTAGGTGGAGGATGATTTTCCATTGGAGTGTTCTTCTTTGGCTTAAAGTTTTGAATTATCACTTCTTGAATGTGTCCGTAGTTCTCGTGAATCTCTGCTATTACCTCAAGTGAGTATGCTCTGTCGTATTTGCTCTCACCAATTCCAACTAAGATTCCTGTTGTAAAAGGAATTTCCAGTTTTCCAGCATTTTTTATGGTTTTTATTCTGATTTCTGGCTTTTTCCCCGGGCTAAACTTATGGCATTCAAGCTCAACAGCTTGCTCAAGCATTAGACCCATACTTGCATTTAATGGCTTCAACATCTTTAACTCGTTGTAGCTTAAAACCCCAGCATTTGTATGTGGTAGAAATCCCATATCTATGGCAAGTTTGTTCATAGATGCTACGTAGTCTAAAAAACTTGAGAATCCATAACTCTTCAGCATGGTTTTTATTTCAGGATAGACCTCATCTGGTTTTTCTCCGAAAGTAAACAGAGCTTCTTTCGCATTTTTAGCTTTTAAAAGTACAGATTTAACCTCTTTAGGATCCATTAAATGGGGTTTATCTATTCTAAATCCACAGTAAGCACACCTATTTCTACAACTCCTCGTAAGTGGAATGAATACGTTTTTTGAGTACGTGACTACTTCCATATTCTTAAGTATAAGTTATCAATTATAAGTTATCAGTTCAGATGTGTCAACTTAGGAGTGCAAGTTCCAGATATTGAATATATATGCTTTTCGCACTAAGTTGACATATCCATCAGTTCATTGGTAAAAATTATTTGACTTGATGTCAAGTTGAACTCGTGAGGTTTATAGCGATACTAGCAATCCTAAATGTCATTTCAGCATTAGTTGGATTAAGTGTTGGATCGTCGAATATCGGAATTTACGATGTAGTAAAAGTTCTAACTGGGGATTCGAATGAAAACGTCAAGCAAATAGTTTTAAACTGTAGGCTTCCGAGGTTGTTGTTGGCTATGCTTGTCGGAAGTTCTTTAGCTACTGCTGGATGTTCTATGCAAGCTTTTTTCAGAAATCCCTTAGCCGATCCGTACATCTTGGGAATTTCAAGTGGTGCATGTGTAGGCGTAGCTCTTGTGATAATACTGGGAATTGCTACTATTCAAAATATAATGATTTCAGCATTTCTTATGGCTTTAATAACCGCTTTTCTCGTTTACAAAATCGGAAGTCTTGCAAGATTTAGAGAGCAGAGTTATGCAATACTCTTAGCTGGTATAGCTATTTCTTGTTTTATGAATGGTTTGGCTTCCATTCTCATATACTTGGCAAGTCAGAGCATGCATTTAGTAGTTTTTTGGATAATGGGCAGTTTTTCAAATACTACGTGGAATGATGTCTTCTTTTTAGCGCCAGTTTCAATTCTATGCATTTTGTTTATATTTTTAAACTCTTGGAATTTAAACGCAATATTAATGGGTGATGAGCATGCAAAAGCAGTTGGTTTAGATGTTGAAAGATTTCAAAAGGAACTACTAGCAGTAGTTTCACTTTTAACAGCTTCAGCAGTAGCGGTCAGTGGAATAATTGGATTCGTTGGAATTATAATTCCACACACAATGCGGTTAATAGTTGGCGAATCTCATCAAACGCTGATACCAGCAACGATCTTATTCGGTTCAGCCTTTATGCCATTAGTGGACGTAATTGCAAGGACAACTACTGCTGGAGAACTTCCAGTTGGAGCTATTACCGCTATGCTTGGAGCACCATTCTTTGTATACCTATTGCTTAGAGGATTATGAAACTCGTAGTTGAAAACTTAACTGTAAAACTTCAGAGTAGGGAAATACTAAGAGATGTAACGTTTAGAGTTGAGAGTGGGGAAGTAGTTTCACTTCTCGGCCCAAACGGAAGCGGAAAATCGACTATGCTCAGAACGATTTTTGGAATTTTAAAACCCATTAAAGGCGTAGTACTATACGATGGTAAAGCTTTGAATTCGATTTCTGAGGCATCGAAGGTTTTCGGTTATCTACCACAAGAAAACCCAGAAATTGGATTAAAGGTTCTGGATGTAGTTTTACTTGGGAGAACACCTTATTTGAGTGGAATAAAGAGAGCTAAGAAGAAGGATATAGAGATAGCTTTAAAAGCCTTAGAAGATGTTGGATTAAAGGGATTTGAAAATCGTAAATTCAATGAACTCAGCGGTGGGGAGAAGCAGAAGGTCATGATTGCAAGGGTTTTCGCTCAAGAGCCGAAGGTTATGTTGTTAGATGAGCCTACAGCACATTTAGACATATCAGCACAGATAGAAATACTCGAAATCGTAAGAAGAAAGGTTAGAGATGGTTGTTCAGCTTTGATAGCAATGCACGATATAAATCTTGCATCCTCATTCTCAGACAAAATACTAATGATAAAGAACGGTAAGATAGTCTATGCTGGAACTCCAGACGAAGTAATATCTGAAGAGACTATAAGAGACGTTTACGATGCTGAAGTGATTGTTAAAAGACATGGCAGTAGGGTTTACGTGATTCCAAAGAGAAAGACGAGTGAAAATGGAGTTAGAGTACACATTATATGTGGTGGCGGAAGTGGAAGAGATTTAATATATATGCTTAGTGATAGAGGTTACAAGATATCTGCTGGAGTTTTAAACGTTTTAGATTCGGATTGGGAGACTGTAGTTGAAGTTGGAGGTGAAGTCGTTAGTGAAGCACCGTTTACAGAGATAAGTGATGAATCACATGCTAAAAATTTGGAAATGATAGAAAAGGCCGATTTTGTTGTTTTAACGAATTTAAGCATTGGTAAGGGAAATTTGAAAAATCTATACGCTGCAAAATACGCTTCAAAACTTAGAAAATTGATAGTAATAGAAAAGACATCGTTTAAGAGTAGAAACTTTGTTGGAACTGAAGCTGAAGAGATTTACGATGAAGTCGTTAGAGGATCTATAGTTGTTGGAAGTGAGAAGGATGCGATACGAATACTGGATAGAGAGAGGCACGCTAATAATTAAGGGTAAGTTTTTCGGTATTAGCACTGGTTTACTTGGTGGATGGAAAAAGGTAAAATACGCGTTTAATCATAGTATTAGGGAAGATAGGGTAAATGAAGTTTTAAAGGATCCGATTAAGTATTTGAGGAATGTTGCGAAGGGTTTTGGATTGAGGAATTACTTTGGATTGCTTACATCAGTTCCAATGGACAAACTCTGTATTAAGAGATTTGAAGATGTAGAGGTCTTCGTAACTGCTGGAGTTTTGAATCCAAATGAGAGAATCGGTACGATAAACATCATAGCAGTTTTAGATTGCAGAGTTCCAAGATCAGCACTTTTAAATGCGATCATTACTGTAACTGAAGCGAAGAGTAAAACCCTTATTGAAAACGGCTACAACTTCACTGGAACTAATACCGATGCAGTAATCGTTTTATCGACTTGTAAAGGCAAGTATTACAGATATTCTGGGCCTGCAAGCGATTTAGGCAAAAAGATTTGGAAAGTCGTTTGCGAAGCAGTGAAATGTAGTTTGAA
>CAZFII010000055.1:0-7157 GCA_964518925.1 uncultured archaeon | reverse complement strand
GAGATATTTGAGTTTGCAAAGAATGAATATCCCGAAAAGACAATGATATACTTAATTAAGGCATCTTGCGAGAAGAAGGACGTTCAAGAATTGACTCTCAATGACATCGATCCAAGAATATGTGACGATATTAAAGCTCAGATGAGAAATGCTGGAATAATAAAAGGCAAACAAAGATCAACAGTGGAACCAGATGACATATGGGAAATATGTCTTTAAGATTAAGAAAATCATAAGGTTACTTGAGAAGTATAACCTCTCTGCAAGATAATCTATCAAATCTCATAAGCTATAATCCTTCTTGCATTCATCTTTCCGATTTTTGAATTTCCTTCGATTAATAGGTAATTTTCGGTAGATACATCTTTAATCACACATTCACCAGCAATTCTAACATCCCCTTTTGCAATTATCTTGTTACCTATACATCCCTTTAAAACTAAAACATCCTCAGCCTTAATCACATTAAACCTCGTAAATGCACCAATTACAGCCTTCTTACATATGATTTCGCCGCATACGTCGCAACCCTTAGCCAAGTATAGTTCTTCGCATTCTATACTTCCCAAGAAACAGCAGTTAGCACCAGCTACTATTTTTCCATTGAACCTTAAGTTTTTAGTTATCGTCGCATTTTTCTTTATTATTAAGATATTCTTATCTTTATTTATCAGCATCATTTTTTAACACCTTGTCTAACTTTGACAGCTACACCTCTCTCCATTTCAAGCATTTCAAAGGCAGACAGTATCGCTTTCCCAGTCGCTAATAATTCGTCTTTTGTATTAACTACTATGACTTCGTCGTTAGCCCTTATACTCCTATCCACATCTACTACATGCTTTGCGAAAACACTTCTACCTTCAGCTATAAATTCAGAGACTTCATCTACTACGACAACTCTAAGTTTTGGATACTTAAAGGCTCTGTGCAATCTCTTAGCACCTTCAATGCTAAGTGTAAACCATCCAGAATCTGCTTTCATTGTAGCAATCCTCGTATTTCCATCAAAGATCTGCCTAATCCTTCCAGTAGATGAGAGTAGGAACTTGCATGAATCGGGAAATAGAGCTTTTCCAGCTCCTTTTCCGAATTGGTAATCTGCTATAACTCTAACGATTCTCAAGTTATCTACCATATCTCCTCTCCCTCCTCTGATACTCCCTAAGAATTCTTAGGAAGTCTACATATCTAAAAGATTTCCAATCTATGTCAGCGAAGTAGAGTTCACTGTATATGCTTTGCCATATCAGAAATCTTGGAATCTCGTTCCCAGCTTTTATTATTAAATCTGGTTTAGATTTAACGGATAAAAATTTCTCTATCATCTCCTCATTTACCTCATCTGGCTCTATTTCACCCTTAACAACGAGCTCAGCTAACTTCTTTAAAGCGTTCACGATTTCCTTCTTTCCATGATCATATACGATATTTACAGTTAAGTTTCCGCTTCCAAACTCCTCGACATTTCCATCTTTAATGTATCTAAGCTTAAACCCATTTGCTTTAATGTTAAAATTCCTTTCAATACAAACGCTTATCTCCTCGATTCCAAACTCCTTACACCAACTGATAAAATTCATCAAAGCCTTTTCAGTTATCGCCCCCGAATCGATTATAACTATATGTTTGGGAACTTTTTTTATCTCTCTTTTCAAAAGGATCTCGTACAACTTCATCAGCATTAGATCAAATTTAAAAGCAGAGGTACTTAACCCTTCTCGATGTATGAAGCTTTACTACTATTAATTCTACCTCTGGCATCTGCGTTGTTAACGGATAGAATTGCGTTTTCTTTATTCTTAATCGTTACTTTTTTGTATTCAGTTGAGAACAACGTAGAAATCCGCATTAGAAACGTAGATGAAAAGACTTCTTATTTCAACACGTTTTTACTCGCTACAGTACTTTCAGCAATTTCATGCATTTCTCTACCAAGGGAAATCGTCTACGCATCGGTTTTTTCAATTACAGCTCATGAAATAAGGAAAAGATCCCTATGGAATATACTTACATTCACAATTTTATCATTTGTATATTTTATATATTTTTATTATGTAAATTCGTATCCATTCGACTTCGTTCAGGTATTGTTTTTATCACTTGCTGGAGGACTTTCTGCATCGATAGTTGAATGCGTTGAAACAGATGCAGATAAAAGAGTGACGTTATTATTAGCTATGGCTACAACATTTACGATTTTTAAGATATACGTTCCATCTGCTTCGATTGAATCACTTGCAATAGCCTTCACCATATCGTTTTTTATAAGCTTACTCGCATTAAAGCTTAGAGTTGCAGATGAGAGTGGATTAATGAGTGCTACGTTAGTTGGGACGATTCTCATACTCTTCACGGATATAAGATTTTTTACATTGATTTTGTTGTTTTATATCATTGGCTCTATTTCTTCAAGATATAAATACAGTTCCAAAGAGGTTTTAGGTTTAGCTGAATACGGAAGAGGTTATGCCAACGTATTTGGGAACAGCTTAGCACCATTATTCTTTGCGTTACAGTACAGTGTCACAAAAAATGAGTTCTTTTTGTTAGCGTTTGTTTCTTCAGTTGCTACAGCATTGGGAGATACTATGGCTAGTGAAATAGGTAAAACGGCGAAAAATGTATACCTAATCACGAATTTTAAGAGAGTTAAAGCTGGAACAAGTGGGGGAATATCTTTGATTGGTGAAGTCTCAGCTATTATCGGAGCTTTAATAATATCTATTTCTGGATTTTTATTAAAAATGATAAACCTATATCAAGTTGTTATCGTTACCTTATCGGCTTTTATTGCAATACACGTTGATAGTGTTTTAGGAGCTACATTAGAAGAAAAAGGATATTTAACGAATTCAGCAGTTAATGCACTCGCAACTCTTAGTGCTGGCTTGTTCTGTTACGTGTTCCTTCTTTTCATGTAATAAGTTATAACGATAGCTATAAATCCAATGGTAATCTCAAATCCCGGAGTAACCTCAATCTTTCTCGTTTCTGTAACACTTGGTGGCTTAAATTCTGTATAAACCAATTTCTTCTCTGAACTCAGCTTAGACATAACTCCCAAAAGTTTAGCCAATCTCTCGGATAACTTGTAATACATAACCTTTAAAACCCTATCATTTGAGGTTTTTGCGAATTCGTAGTATGCTGCTGGGAGTATAGGAATGACTGAATTCTCAACTTCTGATATAGCCAATTTAGCAGATTGCTCAGAATCTTTAACATCTATGGAGCCATACTTCAATTCTATCGCTAAACTAGACTGAACAATTGCATCTACAGCCACAACCGATGCTCCAGCGTAAAGTTCATCTTTAAGTAGAGTTCTCGATAACTCAATCGATTGATATGCTTTATTGAGTAAATACTCATTTCCAGAAAGAGAAGAAGCATAAACAAATATTGAACGAGCCTGACTAAAGTAGAACTCTGCTCTCTTTTTTACTTCTTGTGGATCCAATTCGTAATCCTCTTTTATTTCTGGTAAAAGGCTTAACCAAAGTTTTGCACTCTCAACTCTTTCTTTTGCATATGCCAAGTAGTACAGAGCATCTTCGTTACTCCTCGCAGTTTTTGCTTTTTCTAAAAGTCTTTCAGCCTCTCCAATCCTTTCTTGAGCGGCGGCGAATAGTTGAAATGATTCAATGCCAATCTTGGCGTTCTTAAGGTATTTCTTCATCTCCGTTATTTCTTTAGATACTCTCTCAACTTCCTTGTCGAAATCCTTAGCGGTTTTTATCTCATTTTTGTAGAGCTCATATCTCATCAATATCTTAGCTTCAAAGTACCTACTCGTTGCAGTGTAGTACAATCCTTTGTTGTAGTATTCTTTCGCTTCATCTATGAGTTCATCTATCCTTTCATTTCTAATTCCTAATTCTTCAATCGATTTCTTCATCCCTTCAGCTAGTTTTCGTAGAATTGCTGAGTATTCCGTTATGTTAAAGGTTGGTGTTGGCTTTTTTATTTCATATCCTGTATAAAACTTTAGTGCATCGTTAATCGTTTCGACCTCGTAAACCTCAACACCAAATCTCTTACCATAATCGACTAAATCCATTTTTTTAATTTCAGTAGTTATTATACTAATAAAACCAATTCTTTGAACCTTCTTCTCCTCAACGTAGATTATCCGCTGTCCTTTAGGTATCAAGAATATCTTTCCTCCACTTTTAGCTGCAGCTTCTAATTTGTAGTTCAAGCCTCCAACTGGGCCAATAAACCCATCTGGATAAATCATTCCAGACATGTAGACGTACGGATTCAACTTTAGACCTTTTAAAGCGGCTATCGTTGCAATTGTCATCACGGCTCCAGCAGAAGGCCCACCAACTATAGGCGCATCCGCTTCAATTACGTAAAAGAAGTCGTACTTCGTGAAGTCTATTCCTAACAAATCGCATGCAGTTAAAGCTGCTAGCTGTGCGCTACCTTGCATATCTATTTCGGTGTACGGCGTTGTAGAAACGAATACTTTACCGTTACCTTCCGTAACTATTACAGTTATATTTATTACAACACCTGTGGGATTTTCTCCGCTTGTAACTGCTACAGCTTTTATTCTAGCAATCTTTGGATTTTCGAATTGAGCACTAGCTACTGAAATCGTAAGGATAAGGCAGATAGTTATCAGTAATTTCTTCATTGCATTTTGTAATAACTCTAAGGAGAAAATACTTTCGATTAAAAACGCCCGGGCCGGGATTTGAACCCGGGTCGCGGGCTCGACAGGCCCGCATGATAAGCCGGGCTACACCACCCGGGCTATAGAAGACAAGTACACTGAGACTTTTAAAAGTTTTGGTAATTCTATTTGCATCTCCTTTCGATAAAGCTAATCGTTTTTCTTACGATACCGTTAAGTGTTAGTATTTCAAACTCTCTTACCTTAGCTCTTCCCAAAACCCTTCTGAACACTATAATTGTTCTTTTCATTCTATGTTGTGGATACTGAACTCTCTTTAGCATATCCTTTAAATTCGATAGAAATACCTCTATTTGTTCTGATGTTGCAAATCTTTCAGATTGTTTCGAAAATCTAACCTTACTGAGGAAGTAGAGTATTATCGCAGCTGCATGACTAACGTTCATAACTGGATACTCCTCACTTGTAGGAATTTTAACAATCAAATGACATCTCTCAAGCTCCTCGTTTAACAATCCGTAGTCCTCTCTTCCAAATAAAACTGCAACTTTTCCAGCTTTTTTTAATGCTTCACACATCTCTTCTGGTGTAAGAATTGGCTTTCTCAGATACTTGTAATCTCCAGCAGAGATTCCCGTTGTTCCAACTATGATATTCATAGAATCTAAAAATGAAAAAAGGTCATCGATGATTATCGCATTCTCTATTAAATCAGATGCATGCATTGCAGTTGTTAAACACTCATCCGAAATGTTACAGTTGTACAAGCAGAGATTCTTAAATCCGAAGTTCTTGGCCAATCTTGCTATAAATCCTATGTTTTCTGGAATTTTTAGCTCAACCAGAACTATATAGACGTTCTTCATAGCTTTTTAAGTATTTCATTAGCCATTTCCATTGTTTTCAAATTTCCGCCCAGATCTGGTGTAGTCTTTCCTTCGGCTATCGTATCTTCAACGGCTCTTTCAATTTTAATCGCTTCGTTGATGTAGCCAAAATGTCTTAACATCATACAAGCTGATAGTATCATTGCCGTTGGATTTGCTATTCCCTTTCCAGCTATATCAAACGCTGCTCCATGAACAGGCTCAAATATTGCATGTTTTTCGCCAATGTTTGCAGAAGGGGCTAATCCTAAGCCTCCAACTAAACCAGCAGCTAAATCGGAAACTATGTCTCCAAACATATTAGTGGTTACAATTACATCAAATCTTTTTGGATCTGTGATTAGGTATAGACATGCAGCGTCGATGTAATACTCGTTAAATTCTATTTCTGGATATTCCTTCGCTATTTCTCTGCAACAATCTCTAAAAAGCCCACAAGTCTTTTTCATTACATTCGCCTTATGCAAAGCTGTAACTCTTTTCCTATTTTCTCTTTTAGCCAATTCAAATGCAAATCTCACAATTCTTTCAGATGCCTTTTTAGTTATGACCCTAATGCTTAAAGCTGTTCCATTAAGTTCAAATTCCAAACCTTTGTAAAGGCATTCGGTGTTCTCTCTGACTATTACTAAATCGACATCGTTGTATAGGCATTTAACCCCTTTTAACGATTTAGCGGGTCTTATATTCGCAAATGTTTCAAGTTCTTGCCTAAGTCTAACTATTACATCTGCAGCTGTTTCACCAGCAGCTCCAAATAAAACTGCATCACTCCTTTTACAAGCTTCAAGTGTCTCATCTGGTAGGGCTTTACCGTATTTCTTGAATGCTTCATCCCCTGCTTCGTAAAACTCGTATTTAATCGGCAGATTTAGGGAATTTAGTATCAGCATCGCTGCATCCATGACTTCCTTTCCTATTCCATCTCCGGGTATAACAACCACTTTTTTCATATATTTCGATCTCTTACATAGCTTTAACAGTTTTGTGTTATTATGATAAATGTCAAGAAAAAAATGAGTCTCTAAACTTTCCTTAAAAATTCGGTAACTTATAATGTCGATAAACTTCTTAGCTCTCTTACTAAGTTTAACATAGAACGTAGTTCTTTTCGAGTTCTTTAGGATCTATCATCTTCTATCACCCTTACTTTGTATGCTTTAGAATTTTCTTCAAGCTCTTTTAATTAATTCATTCTTGTTCAGTACCTCAAATAATCTTCTAATTCTTCTTAGCTTTTTGTCAATGCTTCCAAACTTTTTCTTATATCAATAAATTTTTGTCGGTAAGATTGAAAGTTAATCGTTTAGGAATTGTAGTTAAAGCTAATCCGATCGTTAGTAGAACTACTGTGTATATTTTCACTTTTTTGAGTTTTTGAATTTGTAAATTTTAATACATTTTAATACACAAAAAAGATTATAACTGAAAGAATAAGATTATATGACTACACTAATTAAGTGGTAAGAATGGCAGTAGTTAGGGATCTAGTTGATATACTTGCAGAAATACCGCTTGAAGTCTGGAGTAAAATAGTCGAGAATGAACCAGAATGGCTACACATGAAGGGGATTCTTAGAAAGTATGAATTTAGCAGATTTGCAGTATTAATGATTACAGCT
>CAZFII010000054.1:0-7200 GCA_964518925.1 uncultured archaeon | reverse complement strand
AAGAAACGATAATCCCAGATTCACTAGAAAAACTATCAGATTCTCTAAATCTTTAAATAATGCTCCAAAATTCACTTAAATTGTGGATCCATTACTATAATCTATCAACATTATAGTGACATTACCATTGCACCTTTAAGTTAACATTTGTATATCTTTTCCTCCAAGTCCTCGATCACTTCAAGTTTTCCCCTTGTTTTAGGCTTTTTTGGTGCGACTTTACACTCAACAGGTAAAATCGAATGCTCATAGGTTCCTATTTCTCTTGCAATCCTTTCTATTTCGACTTTATCCATTCCAATTAGTGGACGGTAAATAGGGATGCTACAGGCTTTTGATAATACGTAAAGGTTATCAAGGGTTTGACTAGCAACCTGCCCTAAGCTCTCACCTGTAACTATCCCCAACGCACCGTACTCTTTAGCGTAATCTTCAGCAACTTTGTACATCCTTCTCTTACATATCAAACACATGTAGCTAAGTTTTTTCTCTTCTTTAAGTACTTTAAGGGCTTTTTCAATGAAATCCTCGTGATTTACTACATGTACTTCAAAATCTGGATAGTACTCCTTTAAAACCCTTTCAACAGATTTAACCCTTTCAATGGCTTTTCCTTCATAAAACTTCCCTAAATTAAAAAAAATGGGTAAAACCTCACATCCTCTTTTCATCATCATATACGTTGCAACTGGTGAATCTATTCCAGCAGAAAAAAGAGATACAACCTTACCTTCAACTCCGATCGGTATGCCGCCAGCTCCTCTAACTATCTCAGAGAATATGTAACAGTCATTATCTCTTATCTCAACGTGAAGCTCGAATTCTGGATTTTTTAAATCCACTTTCAGATTTGGAAAGTTTTTCAGTATTAAACTTCCAAGTTCTGACGCTTTTTGTAACGATGTAAAGTTGTGGGTTCCAACTCTCTTAACTCTAACTGCAAAAGTTTTCGCATTACCAATTTTCTCTCGACAAAACTCTACAACTCTTTCATCGAGCTCGTTTAACTTACAGTGAATTACTCTTGAAAAAGACACTATGCCAAATACCTTTTTAAGCTTTTCATCGATTATTTCATCAGAAATCAAGTAGATTCTACCTCTGTTCTTCTTTACTTTTACATTTACAACTCTTTTTATGTTTTCTATTAGCTTCTTCTCCCATTTCCTTCTAACGAACTCAGATTTTAGGAATATCTCAGAATACCTAATGAGATATAGATACATGAAGAAGTGTAAAAAATAGGTTTTAAAATCGTTAGTTTAGAGGTAAATACATCTCAAGTTCGCACCCATATACATTCAACTTTTTAAAACCAAGCTTCTTGTAGATGTGTAAAGCTCTTCGATTGTTTAATTCCGTAGCTAAAGTTATACACTTGAATCCACATCTCTTGCAAAAATCTATTGCAGATCTAAGCATTCCTTGACCTATTCCCCTATTCTGATAGTCTTGATGAACGAATATAGATATTTCAACAAAAGAATCTCCATACGGAATTATTGCAAGATGTCCGACTATTTTTCCATCGAATTCTGCAACTATTGAAATCCCCTTAGAGTTTAAATCGTCTACCCACTTTTCTACAGCCTCTCTTGTGACTGGTGGTAAACCTAAGCATCTCTGACAGGGATCAAATGTCAAGTACATTTCTATGAGCTTTTCCCTATCTTCTCTTCTAAATTCCCTAATGATAATTTCATAACCTTTTTTATCTTTAATTTTGATTTCACCAAATCTAAGCTGGGCTAACTCTATCATCAAGTAAAAGTATCGAATGGAACTATTTATAGATTTTTATAGAATATCAATAGTTTTAAATAATGATTAAAAGCTATAATAATTATTCTATCTCAATCTTTTTAACATTCTCCTTCTTTGTTTCGAGTTCCTCCAGTTTTTTAATATTTAAATCTACTAAACTTCTAAAAGCCAGCAATACTTCTTTTGCAGCATTGATCATGTGTTTTCTGAAGTCTTCAGGGATAAACTCATTTGGCTCGGGAATTCTAATCTTCACGACTTTCATACACATCACCTCATCCTAATTTTTAATTCATCGTTGATAAACTTTGCTCCAATCGGTTCTTTAGTAGCCAATGACCTTGGAAGTAGTATTATTCTCTTCCATCCATTCGTAATTACTATTAGCTCATCCCCCTTTTTTAAGACTTTTAGATCCTCCTTAGAGACAAAAGGAAGCTTAATGGATATAATCGTCTCTTCTCCTTCCTTTTTGATTTCCATAGGTTTTCTCTCACAAAAAACTTCAGTTGGATTTCTTCCATTGTAAAGCTCTTCAGACAAATCATCGAGCATGTTACCAATTATTTCCGTTTCCCTAAACTTCACTTTAAAAATTGGAACTGGAAATCTTTCCTGAATTTCTGTAATATATTTTCTCTGGATTTCTATCCACTTAGAAAGGTATCCTCCAATATCTTCGGGAAAAACCTTGTTAACGATTATGCAGTCGACTATATAACCAAAGAGATTTAAATAGGTAAAAGCTCTTTCAGATTCTTTTATAACCATTTTCTCTGGATTCATAACAAGTCTTACTGTAGTATCTCTACTCATTAAAACGTCTTTGAGCTTAGTAATCCTAACGTATAGATCTTCAACAGCATCTAAAACGTCATCCGATGGGAGTGGAGCATCTATTATGGGTTTTGCTATTGGTTTAACAACTTTAAGAAGCTTCCTTTCAATACCGAAGAACTTGTTCATGTACCAACTCATTACTTCTGGTAGGCTTAGAAGCCTTAGGGTTTCACCAGTTGGAGCACAATCTAAAATTATTACATCAAATCTATTACTGTGACTCAATACGTGAAATAAACTTGCGAGTTCATCAAAACCCGGAAGAATTGCCAGTTCCTCAGCAATTACGTCATCCAAACCCTTAGATATGAAAAGGGTTTTTAAATACTTTATTATGGAATCCCAGTTTTTCTCAATCTCATACTCCACATTTATCTCCATCGCATAAAGGTTTTCACGTATTTTTGTTGGATAAGGTTTAATATTCTGCTGAAAGGAATCCGAAAGACTATGCGCTGGATCCGCTGAGATAACAATTGTCTTGTATCCAAGTTTTGAGCATTTTAGAGCAGTTGCAGCAGCAATAGTAGTCTTTCCAACTCCTCCCTTCCCCGTAAACAGTATAATCCTCGTCATAGCTCTCTTAAATCAACAATCCTTTTAGCTTTACCTTTACTCCTTTCTATTGTCCCTTTTTCAACTAGTTCAACATTAGTCCTTAAGCCTAACTCCTTATACAATTCTCTCCTAATTCTCTCCTGTAATTTCATCAAATCCTTTAGTTCTCCAGTAAAAATCTTGTCACTGACTTCAACCCTAATCGTTATCTCATCGAGAGCACCCCTTCTTGTCAAAACTATCTGGTAGTTGTCTCCAACTTCTGGAATCTGCATTAAAACATGTTCAATCTGTGATGGAAATACGTTAATCCCTCTCACGATTATCATATCGTCCACTCTACCTAAAATCCTGTGAATCCTTGGATGAGTTCTTCCACATGCACACTTATCCTCATCTAAGATGTATGTAATATCACCAGTCCTATACCTAAGTAAAGGCATTGCCTCTCTCGTTAAAGTTGTCAAAACTAGTTCTCCTTTCTCTCCTTCGCTGAGGATTTCACCAGTTTCTGGATCTATTACTTCAACAAAGTAGTGATCTACCCATATGTGTAATCCATCCTGTTCTTCACACTCAAAAGCAACTCCAGGCCCATTCATCTCACTTAACCCATAAGAATCGTAAGCCTTAATACCAAATGCTTCCTCTAACCTCTTCCTCGTATTTTCACTCCATGGCTCTGCACCAAAGCAACCAATTCTGAGGTTAAACTCTTTTATATCCATACGTTCCGCTACTTCTTTGATGTGCAAGGCGTAACTCGGTGTTGAGTGAATTACTGTTGTCCCAAAATCGATCATACACCTAATCTGTCTTTCAGTGTTTCCGACCCCAGCTGGAATCGTCATGGCACCTATTCTTTCAGCTGCATAGTGAAATCCCAAACCACCAGTGAAAAACGCATAGTTAACTATATTTTGAAATACATCTCGATCTCTCACTCCCACCATGTACAGGCATCTTGCACATAAGTTTACCCAGTTTTCAATGTCTTGCCTTGTATACCCTATAACCTTTGGCTTTCCAGTAGTTCCGCTTGAAGTATGGATTCTAACGATTTTCTCCTTTGGAACTGCAAACAATCCAAAGGGATAGTTTTCTATTAAGTCATTCTTAGTTGTAAACGGTAGCTTTTTTATGTCTTCTCTTCTCTTTATATCATCTGGATGAACTCCATTCTCCTTCAGCCTTTTTCTATAGAATGGGACGTTTTCATACGTATATCTGACAACCCATTTAAGCCTCTTGAGTTGTAGTTCTTCAAGCTCCCCTTTTGGCATTATCTCTTCCCTTTGCCAGTAGTATTCATTAAACATAAAATCACACCTCCTAAAAGCTTGCCTTTCAAAGCTCGCTTTATTCCTACGAAACATATTCTCTCCTTTTACCCGTTTCGATAACCTAACATTGATTTATAAAGCCTTAAGGGTTTATAAACACTTGATTGCCAACTTTCGGAACTGCTGTTGTCACCTAACCCTTAATCCCGGCTTCACGTCTCTATCTGGTTGGATTAAGATAGCTTCACCGTTGTTATCTACTGCTAAAAGCATTCCCTGACTCTCAACACCCATGATTTTAGCTGGCTTTACATTTGCTAAGACTACAACATTTCTACCAATTAGATCTTTTGGATCGTAACTCTTTGCAATTCCAGCAACAATCTGCCTTACCTCGTTCCCAATGTCGACTTTTAATTTTAACAACTTCTTACTCCCCTTAATTTTTTCAGCTTCTAAAACCTTTCCAACTCTTATGTCAAGCTTTTTGAAGTAATCAATGTCTATATATTCATCGCCCTTTAATCTCTTCTCCATGACTTTCTGGAGCTCTTCGATCTTTTTATCATCCACCTTTTCAAATGGAATTTCAGGTTTATTAAGCTCGACAAATTCATCTACTTTACATGCATCATCGAGCTTGCATCTATCTAAATCTAAGCCAATCGATTTCGCAATTCTCTTCATACTCTTGGGCATAACTGGATATGCAAAAATCATTAGAGCTTTTGCAATCTGAATGCATGAAGAAACGACTTTCATAGCTTTATCTTTATCCTCTTTTATCAAATCCCATGGTTTTGCGTTTTGGAAGTAAACGTTTCCAAAGCTTGCAAGCTCCATAAATGCATCACTTGCAACTTTAAACTCCCACGTTTCAAGTGCCTTAACTATCTTTTCTTTAGTCTCTTCAATTTTTCTCAGAACTTCACCATCAACGTTCATTTTTATCTTACCAAAGTTCTTCCAAGCAAACAGTAAAACTCTATACAGGAAGTTTCCTAGAGTAGCGATTAACTCGTTGTTTACCTTATCCCTAAAAACCTCCCATGAGAAGTTTAAATCCTTCTGATGAGAAGTGTAACTGATAACGTAATACCTCAAGTAATCTGGATTAAGTCCAGCCTTCAAGTAATCGTCCTCAACCCACACCACGTAACCTCTGCTTTTAGAGAAGGTCTTTCCTTCAACTTTTACCATTCCAGAGGCAACAACAGCCTTTGGTAAAGCGTAACCAGCCCCTTTAAGCATTGCAGGCCAAAATATGCAGTGATGATAAACTATATCCAAGCCTATAAAGTGGATTATTTCCGCTTTTCCTTTAATCCATATATCATCCCATTTGTCATATGCTTGCTCAGTAAAAGATATGTAGCCGATTGGAGCATCTACCCATACGTAAACGACTAAATCCTCTCCCGGAAACTTGACACCCCATTCTAAATTTCGAGTTATACACCAATCCTTTAAATCCTTTACCCATTGTCTTGCATAGTTTAAAGCGTTCTCAGTTCCATTTAGTTTCGATAGATAATCTTCCAAGAAATCCTTGAACTCCGTTAGTTTGAAGAAATAGTGTCTCTGCTTTTTAAACACTGCTTTACTACCACATATTTTACATCTTGGATCTTTTATTTCTCCCGGTTCTAGATGTCTTCCACAACCCTGATCGCATTCATCTCCTCTCGCAACAGCACCGCAGTATGGACAGATTCCTTCAACGTATCTATCTGGAAGAAATCTCTTACAGTTCTCACAATACGCAAGCTCGATATCTTTGGCATAAATGTATCCCTTTTCAATCAGCTTTTTCACGAACTCTTGAGTTCTTCTGTGATGATACTCCGAATCAGTTCTTCCGTAAAAATCGAATTCAATGCCAAGCTCTTTAAACACTTTTTTGAAGTGCTCGTGGTACATGTCAACCAATTCTCTTGGCGAAATTCCCATTTTTTCAGCGTTCACAACTATAGGTGTTCCATGACAATCACTTCCGCAGATGAATAAAACGTCTTCTCCAAGCATTCGTAAGTATCGAACGTATACATCTGCTGGAATATACGTTCTCAAATGTCCTATGTGAGCTTTACCGTTTGCATACGGTAGTCCGCATGTGACGAGTTTCATTGTAGCAAAATTTTTAAAACTGTATAAAACTCAATCGCCCTAGTAAATTTAATGCAATTAACGCCCCCGCCGGGAATCGAACCCGGGTCAGAGGCTCCGAAGGCCTCCAGGATGTCCTCTACCCCACGGGGGCTTTATAATTTATTTGATAGTACTAACGCCTGATTAAAATATTCTTCTGTTGTTGTCAAAAAAGCCATCAATTTTAAGATAATTATTAGGTCGTGACACCACATTGTGGACGATTTAAGTCAACAATGCTGCATCACCACCAATTATTACATCGCTTTCATTAGTAGTATCTGCGCATTTATCTGTATTAGCATTTCTCTAACCTTTCTACTTTTTAGCTTTTATCTTGATGAACACTTCTGTTTCAACTAAGTTATCCTTAAAAATACTCTGTAAAAATCAGAAAACTTTCCTTTTGGTAATTTATAGATTTAATCTCTGGAACAAATCCCTGATAAAGACACTTCGAATGTCTCTTTTGCAACTAATTCTGAGACTTTAGCTGGCCCTACCTTTGGTTTTTACCTTTATAACTCCTGCATTTTCTCTTTTGCAGAGTTCTTTCTTTATTATCGCTTCAACTTTACATATTCTATTTCCGAACCCCTAAATTACG
>CAZFII010000053.1:0-7233 GCA_964518925.1 uncultured archaeon | reverse complement strand
GTTCAGGAGTCCAAATTGCTGGTTTTGGGCCAGCATCTGGTGGAAAACTATATTCAACTTTCTTAGTCTTTTCCTCAGCCATAATAAATCACTCCTCCTTTTTACCGTAAACGGGTTTGCCTGGATATTTGTCCTTACCCCAAACCTCTATACCCTTTGTTAGATCAAACCATGCAAAAGTTCTGGATTCGGCAAATCCAGCTTTCTTCGGCTGATTTGGTGTAGATCTTATGAAGTTTCCTCTCAGGTTCATCGTTCTAAGTATAGCTTTTCCAGTGTATGTTGCTGGATCCCTCATTAGACATCTATATGGTCTTGTTTTTCCTGGAGTTCCTATGTCAATCCACTCGTATGCTTCATTTGGCTTATCTGCAAATAACGGCAATACATCTGGTTCTTCACCGGGAGTATCTCTTTTTTCAACCAACTTTCCGTTCACGAATTTGAAGTAGCAAACTTTATCGCAGCCAGCACATTTTACTTTTCCTTCCCAGTTCCAGAAGTAATACGGATCTAAGTAATTCACAACTCCACATTCACATTCCCAATAGTAGCACATACACACAACCTCCTAAAAATTTTAGATGACTCCCTTTTCCCACAACTCCTTTAATTTGCTTAACGGATATCCAAGTAGTTCATGGTATATCCTTATGTTGTCTGCACCGATTGGTCTCCATATCCACTTCTGCCTTGGTGGGGTCTCGCTCATCTTTGTGGTAGCGCCATGCATTAGTACTTCTCCAAAGATTGGATCTTCTACCCATCTAAGCGTTCCCCTTACCCAGAAGTGTTCACATTCGTAGATATCTTTTGCAGACATAACTGGAACTGCAAGTAATCCAGCATTATTGATTATTTCTACGACTTCGTTCCTAGTTTTATCAGCAGCCCATTCCTCTAAAGCTCTGTAAATCTCTATTTGTGCTTCAGGCTTTACTCTCTCCTTTAAAGTCTTGTACTTCTCCCATAAATCGGGTCTTCCTATTAGGTAGCATAACTCTCTAAAGTCTTCATCTTGGAAAGCTGAAACCATTACATATCTCGCTTCATCACTAACCTGTGGATTTGGATTTTCTGGATCGTCGCTTTTTCCAGTCATTATGATGCCGTGAACACAGAGCAATGTGTCCCAGTTACCCCATCTCTGCCTAACTACACCAAATCTGCCATACAGTGGAAATGCATAACCGGTAGCTCTTGTAGAACAGCTAACCTGTGATAAGTCGATGTAAGTTCCTTCGCCAGTTCTTCTCCTATAATGGGCTGCAGCGAGCAATCCAGCTAGACAAGTCAATCCAGAGTACCAGTCTATAACCCAATTCGTCTGCTTAGCTGGGTGCCCACCAAAGTCTTCATGGAATCCAGTAATCCAAGCTAAACCTCCGCAAGCCTGTCCAAGGATATCATAGCTTCCTCCATACCTTCTTGGCCCGTAATTACCAAAACCGCCTAACCAGCAGTATATAAGTCTTGGGTTGACTTCCTTAAGTTGCGGATAACCAATGCCCCATCTATAAAACGTTCCGGGTCTATAACATTCAGCAAGACTATCTGAAATCCTTACGAGGTCATAAAATATCTCTCTTGCTTCTGGAGCATGGTAATCTAACGTTACGAAGTACTTATTGGTATTACAGTGCATATAACCCCAACCGGTACCAGTTAATGGTCTGTGATCTGTTTCTGGCCATAGATAAGCTTCGTTGAACGGTGATGTGTGCCTCATCGGATCTCCAAGCCTTGGAAGTTCAACTTTTATAACCTCAGCACCGTATTCAGCAAGTGTAGCACCGACATGTGGACTAAGCACATACATAGTAGCACTTATATGTCTCCAACCCTTCATAGCTTCTGGCTTATCAAACGTCTTGTTTGGATCAAAGACCTTCCTGCAATACTCCTCAAACGGAATCTTTTCCATATCTTCTCCAGTTTCTGGATCTTTATCAAATGGAGGATCAAAACTCCAACTTCCAGGTGGATTTGGATCCCAAACCTTTTCCTTTCCCATAAAAATCACCTCACTCACGATATGGCCAAGTTGTTACACCTTCCATTGCAAGCTTCTTAAGTTCAGATGGGCCAATCCCAAGGTAATACGCAAATATCTCTCCATTATCCCAGCCAAGTGGTCTTCCAAGCCATTTAATCCTTGCAGGAGTTCTGTGCTGATGGGCAAGTGGTGAATTTGCAACTAATACCCTTCCGTAATGTTCATCGTAAACTTCTGTTACATGCCTCCTGTATATGAAGTGTTCATACTCAGCTATTTCATCAATAGCTAAGACTGGAGCTGAAGCAACCTCTCTTGCAACCATTTTTCTTTCTGCTTCATCTCTTCTGTTGTTTGCAAGCCATTGAGCAGTAATTGTGTAAGTTTTTACAAGTCCTTGCAAAGCATTTCTCGCAGCCATCTCCTTTAAGAATGGATCTTCAGCTATCAACCTTGCACCTTCTGGATCTTCTTGTGATATAACCTGAATAATTCTATACCACAATCTATCAGTCTGACCACCGATCATGTGGTAACCGTCTTTACATGGATTCCATGCATACTGATTTAGACAAGGATCCCAACCACCAGTTCTCGCCTTAATACTCCCATCGAATCCATACCATGAAATGTTGAAGTCATCGACCTCTATATAAGCTTCTGCAGATGTAACTTCGATAAACTGTCCTCTACCGCTTACAGTATCCCTGTAGTATAAAGCTACTAATATCGCTACAGCTCCATGAATTCCTGCAACGAGATCACCAGTCCATTCACCAGCTCTCGTTGGATTACCACCTTTTTCCCTTGGCAACAGATCTGGTGGGAATCCAGTTGACCAGACGTATTCAGAACAACACAACCCAATCGGATCAAGCATCCATTGTCCAAACTTTGATGTTCTGTCTTTCATTGGGCCCCATTGTCCAAGCTGTCCAAACCAACAGTATACGAGTCTTGGATTAATCTTGCTCAGCTGTCTATAACCAATACCCCATTTGTCAAAAGTTCCGGGTGGATAATTCTCTATTACTACATCTGCCTTCGCCGCTAACTTCTTAAAGAGTTCCCTTCCTTTTGGATGCTCTAAGTTGAGTGTTATTGAGAACTTATTTCTCTGTTCATGTATAAATGTTGGACTAACCTTTTCTCCAGTGTATATATCCTCAAAAGCGTACTCTTCCCTCCCGAATGGATATAAGTATCTAAGTGGATCTCCCTCAGGGGGTTCAACCTTTATAACCTTTGCTCCAAGTTCTGCAAGAGTTGATGCACAAAAAGCTCCAGCCAAACCCCATATACTACAATCGAGCACTAATAAGTGATCCAAAGCCCATGGCTTACCAACTGCTTTACTCCAATGAATATTTTCTTCCATAAACGCTCCATACTTTCCTTCTGGGTCTCTCGGATCTTTTACCCATGGTGCATAGATTTCCTCTCTCTTTCTAACCTTTCTAACTGGCCATGGTCTTGGTATAAGTGTATCTTTTATATCTTTAATTTCAAGCTCTATATATTCCTCTTTTCCCTCTTCCTTCTTCTCTTCAGCCATTTCATCAACCTCCCTTACTTTCGTAATAGTTAATGTAAAACAACTATAAAAATTTAATGGTTTAACATTGCGAATGAAAAACCTCTTTAAACTCTTCTATTTTTAACGCCTCATCTCTTCTACCAGATTCGTAAAGGGCTGCACCGAGCATTATCTTTAATTTTTTATCATGTTTAATCTCTAAAGCTCTTTTAAAGAATTTTATCGCATCATCATACCTTTTAACGTTCATGGCTGCCATTGCAGCAATTTTTAAAGCCTCAAAATCGTTTTTATCAATCAAGTTTGATAAAAGCTTTAAAACATCATTGTACAATCCCTTATCGGCTTTTATAGAAGCTAAACCCATCAAGGCATCGATATCATGCTCCGATTCCAAATACTTCTCTAAAGCGAATTCCGCTTCATCGATTAATCCTGCCTTTAAAGCTGAGATCGCAGCATCCTTTAACGGTTTGTCTGGAGCTAGAAGTGATATAGCATTTAAATAGGCTCTGTCAAGTATTTCCTTACACCTTTCAGTAGCGTAATAACCGTGTCCTGGAAAAATAGCTTTTACATTGAGTTTTCTTAAAAATCTCAAAGATAGAATATAGTCTCTTAAATTTCCGCCCATTCTCTCATCTATTACTGGATTTACTACTACAGAGTCACCAGAAAATAGTACTCCATGCTCTTCACAGTACAAACACATCGAATCGATCGTATGCCCCGGAGTATACAAGACTTTAAATTTATAATCACCTAATTTTAAAATTTCTCCACCCCTTAATCCAATGACCTTTATATCTCTTCTGCCAAGTCTATCTAATCTTCTCTCTAACCCATCCTTAACGATTTCATGAACGAATACTTTTACATCTCTAAAATCGGCATATCCTCTTAAAAGCTCAAGTAAACCTAAGCTGTGATCGTTGTGGGAATGGGTTAGGAATACGTTTCTAATTTCCGAAATAGGTCTTATATCTTTCAGTTCAAAAAAAATTGTGTAGTCATTTCCTGTATCTATTAAAGATAATTCATCGCAGTTTATTGCATAAACGTTTGAAGAGTTTCCATATCCTTCAATGAAGAGTATATCCCTATATATTCCCTCTTCACCGACTCTTTCCCAAGCTGTAATCATTCTACGTAATCCAACGTATATCTAAGCTTTAATTTATCCTCTGGCCACATCTTTCTAACTTTAGTTTCTCCGGGATAAACTTCTTTTTCTTCTCCGTTCTGTATAACAGATTTAACGGTAAGCTCAAGGAAGTGCCATGCCGTAAGCTTGTACTTCTTTATGTAATCCCAATCAACAACTACAGCCATTCCCGTAAACTGCGATGTTGGCCATACAACTTCATCATTTGGCTCTGCAACGACTTCACCAGTTTTGCCCCAGTATATCTTTTCTATAACGAGTTTTACCTTATCTCCAGGCTTTAACTTGTAGTCCTCATACAACTCCTTTGGTAGATAAAACCATAGAGCTTCTTCACTTTTCGTTTTTACATATCCTCTGACAAGCATTGGATCGTATCCGCATAGTACAACTCTCATCTTCTCTGGCATAGATATTCACCATTGTTAATTGTTTTGAAATGGTATTTAACATTTTCTATTGAACATGAAAATTTAAAAATCATCATTGAAAACATCTATATATGTCTGAAGAACTTGAATTTCGTGGAAAAAAGATTAAAGTCCAGACTGTTGAGAGTGGGAAGAACTACAAGACTATCTTAATTCATTTTGAATTATCGAACGTTCAGCATCAGGGATTCCTTATGAAAATGGGAGATAAGGTAATTACGAAGGGAGAACTTGCAAAAAAGATCAGAGATTCAAATGTGAGTGGAGTAGAATTTGCTGCACCTCCTCCAGCAGATACAAACGCAATACTTATGATGAGAATAAACAGAGATGAAAAAGAAGTTCTAGACAGAGTTCTTCCAATAGTATACGAGTTTTTAAAAGAGAAGGGATTTTTATGAGGTATGTAAGGAGGATTAGGTTCGGGGAAACAGATCCTTTTGGTGTAGCGTATTTTTCTTCTTACTTTGATTTTTTTAAGGAGGCATTAGACGAGTTTATTAGAAATAAAGGATTAAAGCCAGAACTGTTTTACAGAAATCCAAAAGAAAACTATGCGTTCCCAATAGTTTATGCAGAGGGAAGATTTTTTAAGCCACTGAAATACGATGACGAATTGGAAATAGAAATTTCAGTGAAATTAGGTAAGAGTAGTGTAACTTTCGAGTTTAAAGGATTTAGACAGGATTTAATTTGTGAGGGAAAAATAGTATGTGTCTGCATCGACAAAAACTGGAAAAAAAGAAAAATTCCAGAAAAAATTTTAAAAATTTTAAAAATGTGATCAATATCACGACAACGGCAATACTGGCCTACCGTATACTGTATTAACGAGTTCAGCCATTGCGATGTACCATGCGAGTAATCCAGTTATGAATAGCTCCCATCCCATTCCCACTCTGAATCCAGACATGTCTGCTCCCGTGGCAACTCCGATTGTAAATGCATCGAGCAAACAGAAGCCTATGAAAAGCAAGACGAACAACACTGTAAGATATTTACCGACTTTGGGAACTGCTAAGAGGAGAGCAAGCGTAAACAGTGTCCACATCAGGAAGAATCCGAACTCGTCCATCGCTGTAACTTTAACACCCGCAGTCGGAAGGACGAATGATAAGAAGAAGACACACCACCAGAATGCACCGTATGATGTGAATGCCGTTCCGCCAAATATGCTCCCCTTTCTTAGATCAACGATTCCTGCTATGAACTGTGCAGTACCACCGAATGCAATTGCTAATGCAAGAGTTGGTCCGCCACCCCAGAATCCTGCGTGGTGGAGTCCAGTAGCCATTGTCGTCAAGGCAAAGCCCATTAGTCCGATGATTGCTGGATTTGCCCACCACTCTTTGTACATCCCTATTGCTTCAAGTGATGTCTTCAATTCATACGCCCTTTCTTCGGCCATCTACACCCCCTCCAATTTACTATTAATTAAGGTGATAGATATTATTTAAACATTACGGTTAGGTGAAAATAAGTTTAAGATAATTATAATCAATAAATTCAATAGAAAGATAAAGAAAGAGTAAAGATATTAATCAAATTAAATTAAAAATAAAATCAAAATTATAAAATAAAAAATTAACCGCCCTTTGCTTTTTCTTGCTCTCTTAGTACTCTTCTAAGTAGTTTTCCTGTTGGTGTTCTTGGAAGTGGTTCTTTTCTGAACTCAATTATCCTTGGAAGCTTGTACTTAGCTATATGCTGTTCTAAGTATTTGAGTAATTCTTGCTTTAATTCTTCACTGGGTTCGTATCCCTCATTTAGAACTACAATTGCTTTAACGATTTGACCTCTTATACCTTCAGGATCTGGGACACCGATAACTGCACACTCCTTAACGGCTGGATGAGTGCTAAGTGGCATTTCGATCTCTTCTGGCCCGATTCTGTAACCACTTGACTTGATCAAGTCATCATCTCTTGATACGAAGTATATGAATCCGTGTTCATCCTTTCTTACGAAGTCTCCTAAAACATTCCATCCGTTTTGAACGCTATCTCTTTGTTTCTTGTCAAGTGGTCTTGTCGGGTGGTTCCAGTATCTTATTCCAGTAGGGCCAATTATGCAGAGACTTCCAACTTCTCCGGGCTGACATTCT
>CAZFII010000052.1:0-7337 GCA_964518925.1 uncultured archaeon | reverse complement strand
CGAACCGGGGTCAGGGGATCTGCAGTCCCCCGCATGGCCACTCTGCCACCCTGGCTAAATATATGTAGCAGAAATTGTATTTAAAGATTGCTGTTAGAAATGTTATGAAGCTTGTCATATCTCTAGGTGGATCAATGCTGAGATTAGATAAAATAAAAGACTACGCGAAAGTTTTAGATGATATTGCAAGAGATCACAAAGTATTCGTAGTTGTAGGGGGTGGAAGAATTGCAAGAGAATACATAAACACTGCGAGAAGCCTCGGTGCAGATGAAACATTTTGCGATTACATTGGAATTCTTGCAACGAGGTTAAATGCCATGCTTTTGATATCAGCTTTAAAATCTTCCCCAAAAGTAGTACCAAAGGATTTCATCGAAGCTTATGAGCTATCTAAGGCTTACGACATAATAGTAATGGGTGGAACCTTCCCCGGGCATACAACAGATGCTACAGCAGCATTACTTGCAGAATTTGTAAATGCTGATATGCTCTTAATAGCAACGTCAGTTGATGGAGTTTACTCGAAAGATCCAAAGGCTTACAGTGATGCAATAAAATTCGATAGGCTACCAGCATCTAAACTCGTAGAAATTGTAAGTAAATCAACTGCAAAAGCTGGTTCAAGCGTTGTAGTAGATTTACTTGCAGCAAAAATAATAGAAAGGAGTAAAATAAAAACGGTAGTCTTCTTTGGCGAGCCAGAAAACATATTAAGAGTTGTTAGAGGGGAAGAAATTGGAACGGTTATAGAAGCTTCATCATAGGATATTTCATCTTTTCATCCCATTCAAGTACACCTACAGCTTTTTCACCGTTTACTTCTACTTCTACTTTTGCATAGAGCATGTCTGGTCTTAAAGATTCGTAACCCATTTCAGATTCTATTTTGCTTGTATCAATCCTAACTTCAGCGTTAATTACATACGGTTGTAGCTTTACACAGCTTTCTATGGCTTTTTCCAATATCTTTGCATTTTTCTCTGATACTGGAACACCTATAAACTGATGAAATAGAGCTCCAAGTTTTATTCCGACTTCAAAAGCAGCTTTTCTCTTCTCATCCATCTAATCACCTCCTTTGGAAACAGTATGTACAATACACATGCAAAAACTATTAAATAACACAGTACTTTAAAATTAATTGCAAGAATTAGCACTATTATCGCTATTGCAAATAAGATTTTGTTTTTGATTCTTATATAGCTAAAATCCGAAATCATTAGAATTGAAGATAAAAGTGCAACGGAATTTATGATAATAATGTCTAATTTCAACCTTATAAGGGATGTTATGAGTAATGAATTCACGCTCGTTGGAATTCCTATAAAGTCTTCAACTCTTAAAACGTTAAACCTTGCAAGTCTTAAAATCGTTGAAGCGATTAAAAGTGATGCAAATGGAAAGGAATTTGGATTGAACTCTACGAGTGCTACTGCTGGAAAAACTCCGAAAGATATCGTATCTGCAAGTGAATCCAGTTCCTTGCCAAGAATACTCTTTTCAGTTTTAGAAGCAATGAAACCATCTAATCCGTCAATTATTAATGAAAAGTAAAATAGGGCAAAACTGGTATCACTCAAACCGTATAGCATTGAATTGACTATTGCAGAAAATCCTAATAATGCATTCAAAACTGATAGGGAATCCGCAAGTGAAACTTCCTTAAGTATTTTCATACCTCAAAGCAATCGTTTCTCCGGCTTTAACTCTTTCGCCAACGCGTTTTACAAACTTGTAACATTCTGGAACTTCTAAGATCACCCTTGAACCAAAAACGATTGAACCGATTTTTTCACCTTTTTTAATAAAGTCACCCTCTTTAACGTAACATACAATTCTCCTTGCAAATATCCCAGCTACTTGAATTACTTTAAAATACCCATCTTCATTTTTTATCAATATTTCGTTCATTCTAGCGTTTTCACACCTCTTAAACGCTGGAGGCTTTTTTCCCTCCTTAAAACGAATTCTAACAACTCTTCCATTTACGGGTGAGCGATTCACATGACAATCGAACGGTGACATGAATATCTCCAGTCTATTGCCACTTATGTAGTCTATCTTCCCATCTGCTGGTGAAACAACTCCAATTCCAATTTTTCTTGGTGGATCTCTGAAGAAGATTAATGTAAAAACGGCAAAAGCTAAGAAAACGATTGCTAATTGCTTAAAAAGGATTGCTGATATTATTAGAAACACGATATCGATGAAGAGTATTTTTAATCCGTTCTTCTCAATCATTGAAATTTTATAGTATGTAACGTTTCATTAGATTTTCTGAAATCAATGAATTTTCGATAATTTTATTAACTTCTCATAAGTCGTTTGTTTGATAGTTATGGCTGGTGAAATCCTTGTAATAGGTGGTGGTATAGCAGGATTAACAGCAGCGGTGGAAATCGCTGAAACGGGTTACGATGTAATACTCGTAGAAAAGAATCCCTATTTGGGTGGAAGGGTAGCTCAGCTAAACAAGTACTTTCCAAAGATGTGTCCACCCTACTGCGGATTGGAGATATTTTTCAAGAGGATAAAGACTAATCCAAAGATAAAGATATTCACAAATGCAGAAGTCGTGAATGTAAGTGGCGAAGCGGGGAACTTCGAGGTAACCGTAAAGATCAAGCCGAGATACGTTAACGAAAACTGTACTGCTTGCGGAAAATGTGTTGAGGTCTGTCCAGTTGAAAGACCAAACGACTTTAACTTTGGAATGGATAAAACAAAGGCTATATACTTACCAAACGAGATATCGATTCCATTTATATACTGCATAGATGACAAGTACTGCAACAAGTGTGGTGAGTGCGTTAAGGTTTGTAAGTACAATGCAATAAACTTAGATGACACTGAGAAGACGATGAAGCTAAACGTTTCAGCGATAATAGTTGCCACGGGATGGAAGCCGTACGATGCAACTAAACTGGACAACTTAGGCTATGGAAAATATCCAAACGTCATAACCAACATGGAGCTTGAGAGACTTGCATCACCAAATGGCCCAACTAAGGGTAAAATCCAAACGAAGGATGGAAGACCTATCCAGAAGGTTGCATTTGTTCAATGTGCTGGGAGTAGAGATGAAAATCATTTACCGTACTGTTCAGCTATATGTTGCTTAGCGAGTATGAAACAAGCTATGTACATTCGAGAACAGTATCCAGATGCAAAGATATACATATTCTATATCGATATCAGAGCATTCGGCAGATATGAAGACTTCTATGCAAAAGTTGCAGAAGACCCCAACATATTCTTCATAAAGGGTAAAGTCGCAAAAGTAGAAGAACAAAACGGAAAATTGATTGTTACCGCTGAAGATGTAGAATCGGGAGTTAAACATAGAGAGGAGGTTGATTTAGTCGTTTTAGCTACTGGAATGCAACCTTCATCAGCAGATTACAAGATACCTGGAATAGAATACGATGAATACGGGTTTGTTAAGGAGAAACCCGGAATAATTCCGGCTGGAGTTGCTGCTCAACCGTTGGAAGTCGCAAGAGTTAACGAGAGTGCTACTGCCGCAGCCCTTAAAGCTATTCAGATAGCTAGGAGGTGTTAGTTATGGAGAGGGTTGGTGTTTACATCTGTACTGGATGTGGTATTGATAAGTTGGACATTGAGAGGCTAAAGAACGTCGCAAAAGAGGAATACAACATAGAACCTAAAGTTCATCCAAGTTTATGCTCAAAAGAAGGAATTGAGATGATTAAAAAGGATATAGAATCACAAAACCTCGATGCAGTAGTCATAGCTGCGTGTTCACCGAGGGCTAAGTGGAACGTTTTCAGCTTTGATGGAGTTTACGTTGAAAGGGTAAACTTAAGGGAAGGAGTTGTTTGGTCTCATGATATAGACGAGAATGCACAAGAGATGGCTGAAGATTACCTAAGGATAGGTATCGTAAAAGCTCAAAAGGCTGAAAAGCCTGAGCCGTATATAGAAGAGATATCGAGGGATATCCTCGTTGTTGGTGGTGGTGTAACTGGTTTAACCGCTGCATTAGAGATTGCAAAAGCTGGTTACAACGTTCACTTAGTTGAGAAAGAACCAGAATTAGGTGGATGGGTTGCTAAGTACTATAAGACTTTGCCAACGTCTCCTCCTTACAATAGGCTTGAAGAGCCGATAGTTTTTAAATTGATCGATGAAGTGAAAGAAAACGATAAGATAAAGGTTTACACTTCTGCAAAGATCGAATCGATAGTTGGACAACCGGGAATGTTCGATGTAAAAGTAAATCAGAATGGCAATGTCGTAGAGTTTAGAGTTGGTGCAATAGTAGTTGCCACGGGATGGAAGCCGTACGATGCAACTAAACTGGACAACTTAGGCTATGGAAAATATCCAAACGTCATAACCAACATAGAGCTTGAAGAAATAGCTAAAAACAACGGGAAGATAATTAGACCATCTGATGGTAAAGTTGCCAAGGATGTCGTGTTTATACAGTGTGCTGGGCAGAGAGACAAGAACCACTTGCCTTACTGTTCATCTGTTTGCTGTGCTGTAAGTTTAAAGCAAGCGAAATACGTAAGAGAGCTAAATGATGGAAATGCCTACATAATATACAAGGATATGAGGACAGTTGGCATCTGGGAAGACTTCTACAAAGCTATGCAAGAAGACGAGGGCGTATTCTTAACTAAGGGTGAAGTGAAAGATATAAGAGAGGAAGATGGAAAAATGGTTGTAGAGGTTACGAATACCTTACTTGGAGAAGATATCACGATAAAAGCCGATTTAGTCGTTTTAGCTATTGGAATGGAGTCAACACTTAGAGGATTGTACACCGTTAAAGAGGAATTCCCAGATGCTCAAACCGTTCCATATAAGCATGTAGTTGAACCTGTAATGATAAAATCTGAAGAGGACTTGAAGCCATACCTTGAAAGAGGACATATACTGAATTTGCAGTATAGACAGGGGCCAGAGTTACCGACACTCAGATACGGATTCCCAGATTCGCACTACATATGCTTCCCATACGAGAGCAGAAGACTTGGAATATACGCAGCGGGTTGCGTTAGAGCTCCAATGGACATAGAGTCGTGTATGAAAGATGCAATGGGTGCTGCCTTAAAGGCTATACAGGCTGTCGAGCTTGTTGCTGAAGGAAAGACTACGTTCCCAAGAACTGGAGATATAGACTATCCGAACTTCTTCCTACAGAGATGTACGCAGTGTAAGCGTTGTACTGAGGAATGTCCATTTGGTGCTTTAGATGAAGATGAAAAGGGTACACCAATGCCGAATCCACTCAGATGCAGAAGATGTGGAATTTGCTTTGGTGCATGTCCTGAGAGAATCATAAGCTTTAAGCAGTACAGCATAGATCAGATGGCTTCAGCAGTCAAATCGATATACGTTCCAGAGGAAGAGGAGAAATTGAGAATTCTCGTATTTGCATGTGAAAACGATGCGTATCCAGCTTTAGACATAGCTGCAATAAATGGGCTTAAGTACAGTCCATTTGTTAGAGTTATTCCAGTTAGATGTCTTGGATCTGTAAACGTAGTTTTCATAGCGGATGCAATGTCGAGAGGAATAGATGGAGTGCTGTTGCTTGGTTGCAAGTACGGTGAAGACTATCAGTGCCACTTCATAAGAGGTAGTGAACTAGCCAATAGAAGAATGGAGAACGTAAAGGAGACATTGGATAGACTTATGCTCGAAGCTGAGAGAGTTAAAGTAGTTGAAGTTGAGATTTCCGATTGGTATAAGCTTCCTAAGATAATAGACGATTTCGTTGAGGAGATCAAGCAGATAGGGCCTAATCCATATAAGGGATTCTGAGGTGATTTATATGGTTGAAGTGGATGCGGATTTCGTTAGAGATATTATAAGGCTTGGAGGGAAGACGTTAAAGAGATGTTATCAATGTGCTACGTGCAGCGTTGTATGTCCACTAAGTCCAGATGAGAATCCGTTTCCGAGAAAGGAGATGATATGGGCACAGTGGGGTCTGAAGGATAAACTGTTGAAAGATGCAGATATATGGCTTTGTCATCAGTGCCAGGATTGCAGTGACTACTGTCCAAGAGGAGCTAAACCGGGAGAAGTCTTAGCAGCAATAAGGGCTAAAGTAATAGAAGAACTAGCTTTTCCATCTTTCTTTGCAAAGGCTCTTTCGAGACCATATGGTATAGTTCTATGGTTTGCTATACCGATATTCTTCGTATGGCTTTACTTTACATTCGTGAATCCTTTTAAGATCCCTGAAGGTGAAATAGTCTTTGATAGGTTCATACCACACACCCACGTAGAAATCGCTGGATATATAATGGGTGCTTGGATTTTCATTGCTTCAGCAATTGGAATTTGGAGGTTCTGGAACAACATAAGTTCAGAAGGTGTTAGAGTCTATGAATACGAAATAAGAGAGGGTGCAGATTGGAGAGTTGTAAAATACAGCCCAAGGTTAATAGAGTGTCTCTTCTGGGCTATTATAAACATATTAGGGCATTACGGAAGTGCAAAGTTTAAAGAGTGTGGAAAAGCGAAGTACAGATATTATGCCCACTTCCTAATGTTCTGGGGGTTCTTAATCGTTGGGGTTGCTGCGGCTATAGATTTAGTTTACATATACGGATTTGGAATGGAAGAGTTAGCTTTGCCACCAACAGATCCAGTAATAATACTTGGAACAATTGGAGGAGGTATGCTAATACTTGGAACTGCTATAGCCATAGTAATGAGATTCGCTGATGAAAGAATTGGATACGGAACTTACTTCGACTGGATATTCCTTGCAACGTTGTTTGCTGTCGGTGTAAGTGGTTTAGCTACTGAACTGCTTAGATATGCTGGAAACGTTGGAGCATACTACGCATACGTTATACATTTGATACTAGTGTTTACTCTGCTAGCTTATGCACCGTATTCAAAGTTTGCCCACTTACTCTACAGAACACTCGCATACGTATGGGCTAAGAGCGTTGGAAGAGAAGTTACACCTACGAGTTGAATTTTTTATTTCTTAACTTTATTTTTATAATTTCATGCTTAAATAATATATCAGCGCTATAAATCTTGCTGATTTTTAAAATCTTTAATAATATCGATGTCATTCGGTTTAGGAAACTTTCAATAATCCTAATATCAGTCTGATTTTATCCTTCTTTCATAGATTCTACCACTTGATTCAAGTTGTTTTTAGCAGTCGCCTTTCAATCCTACACTAGTCTGATTTTATCGAGATTTCGTAGAAGTAAAAAAAGTAGTAAACGATGACGAATTCTTCTATTGACTAATCAATGTATATTCGTTTAATGTACTAATACTTTCATAATTACCACACATTTAACCAGCTTAACTAAATCAATAACCCTCTC
>CAZFII010000051.1:0-7448 GCA_964518925.1 uncultured archaeon | reverse complement strand
GCAATTTTTAAATACGTAGTTCATTATACATAATCATGGATTGTTTTGAATGCGTAGAAAAAGTAATTAAAGAAAGAAGAAGCCATAGACTTTACCAAGATAAGCCAGTTGAAAGAGAAAAACTGGAGAAAATTTTAGAACTTGCGATGTGGGCTCCTTCAGCTATGAACAGACAGCAGTGGTTTTTTGTAGTTGTAGGTGGCAAGAAGTTAAAAGAACTCCTAAGTATAATAGAGAAGGCTTACGATTGTATACTTCCAAGGCTTGAACGGTTCTTTGCAGATAAACCAAAGGTTATAAGCTTCACAAAGCAGTTCTTCAAAAATTTGGGTAACGCTCCAGTTGCTATATTTTGTTACTATACACCAACTGGCGATGATTACAGCGATGTTCAAAGTGTCGCAGCGGCTATTCAAAATATGCTTCTAGCTGCACATGCGATGGGATTGGGAACTTGTTGGATGACTGGGCCAGTTCACATGGAGAAGGAGATAAACGAAGCCTTGGGAATTAAGGACAAAAAGTTAGTTGCAGTAGTCACAGTCGGTTATCCAGCTAAACAACCACCAGTTCCGCCAAGAAGAGACTGCGATAAAAAAGTTGTTTGGATGTTAGATTAAAGCTTTTAAAAACTTCAAAAAGAGCCTAATTGGAACTCTTCTCAAAGCTTTTAAAAAAGTTGACGGTCTATCCATGTCCAATTTTGAAAAGTCAAAACCCTTAAAGGATTTAATTAGTAAATCGTAGTCCTCATCACTTAAAATTGAATAAAGCTTAAGAATCTTCTCACCGAACTTGTACTCCCTCCCAAGCTCTTTTATATAATCTCTTTTGAATTTTTTTAGATTTGGAAAGTTTTTAGACAATATTTCTGATGCTATTAAGAGATAATACAATCCGCCTCCCGTATAGGGTTTAACCATTCCAGCGGAATCTCCTATTAAAGCTACGTTACCCTTTACGAAATCAATTAATCCAATTGGTATAGCTCCAAAAGTCATGTCGATAATACAACCCTTAACCCTTCGCTTAACTGAAGGGTGTTTATTAATTAACTCATTTAGATAATTCATCGGATTTCTTCTACTAACAACTCCGATCTTTGCTGTGTCACCTATGGGAATTGCATATGCAAAAAAGTCTTTACTGTATCTCTTGCCGAGATAAACTTCAACAAAGTTTTCGTCTATAGCTTCAAATCTCGATTCTATCTGAACAGCTACGAAGATTTCAGGTCTTTCAAACCCAAAAGTTTTAGCGGTTAAAGAATAAGCTCCATCTGCCCCAATTATGTAATTTGGTTTTACCGTTTTATCTCCTAAAGAAACTGCGTTATCTTTAAACTTCACCTTTGTTTTAATAAAAGTCTTTGCAAAATTCGATGCCTTTTCGAAAAGCATTAAATCTAAAATCCTTCTATCGATAACGTATGCTTTACCTTTAACTTCTAAAAAATCTCCACTCGGTGAAAAGAAAAAAGCTCCTTTAATCTTATTTTCTAAAGCTTTTTTTATATTACAATATTTTTTATAAGCTTTAAAACACCTTTCACTTATCAGTCCAGCACACTGAACTGGAAAACCAGGACTTTGATGTTCTTCAGCGATTACAACATCGTAATTCTTTCCGAGATTTATAGCTGACAAGGATCCTGCTGGCCCTCCACCGATTACAAGTATCATATGCTCAAGGTTTTTAATACTCAAGCAAAAAGATTACTATATGGTTTCAATAGAAGACGTTTACCACATTGCAAACCTTGCAAAAATTGAGATAACGGAAGAGGAAGCTGAGAAGTTCAGAGTTGAATTCGAAAAGATTTTAGAATACTTCAATATACTCGATGAAGTAAGCGAGGAAATCGAACCGACATTTCAAGTTTTACCGCTGAAAAACGTTTTTAGAGATGATAAGCCAGGAAAGTGCTTAAGCCAAGAGGAGGCTTTAATGAATGCAAGGCATAGGGAAAATGGATATTTTAAAGGTCCCAGAATTTTTGAGGGTTAAGTATGATAACGATCAAAGATTGGTTTGAAAGGGTAGAAGAATCTAGTTGCTACGATGCTGTATCCGAATTGATTGAGAAGATCGAGAGGAGTAAGATAAATGCCTATATAACTGTATGCAAAGATTTAGCCTTAAAAAAAGCTGAAGAATTCGATAAAGGAAAGCTTAAGGGTAAACTTGCTGGAGTTCCAGTTGCTGTAAAGGACAACATTACTACTAAGGGTATTAGAACGACTTGTGCATCAAAAATGCTTTACAACTACATACCAGTTTTCGATGCTCACGTCGTTGAAAGACTTAAACAGGAAGGTGCTATAATAATTGGAAAGACGAACATGGATGAATTTGCAATGGGAACGACTACCGAAACATCTTACTTCGGTGTAGTTAGGAATCCCTACGATTTAAATAGAGTTGCTGGAGGTAGCAGTGGTGGAAGCGGCGCTGCCATAGCTGCTGAAGAAACCGTTTTAGCTTTAGGTAGCGATACTGGAGGCAGTATAAGATGTCCTGCAAGTTTTTGTGGAGTGTTTGGACTAAAGCCGACTTATGGCTTGGTTTCGAGATATGGATTAATTCCGTATGCAAATTCCCTTGAACAAATAGGCCCAATGGCTTCATGCATTGAAGATTTAGCATTACTTCTTGAAGTAATAGCTGGAAAAGATGATAGAGATTCAACTAATGCTGGAAAAGAGTTTAGATTTAATCCAAAGTTCAGAAAACTCAAAATAGGTGTAGTTAAAGAGATGAACGCTAACGAAGACGTGATGCAGAGATTTTATGAGGTATTAGAATTTTTGAAGAAGAGACATGAGATCGCTGAAGTTAGCTTACCCTCACTCAAATACGCATTGGCATCCTATTACATAATAGCCATGAGCGAAGCTTCATCAAACCTTGCGAGATACGATGGAGTTAGATATGGATACGCATTAGACCATTTAACGACATGGACAAAGTACTTTGCTAAAGTTAGAGCTGAAGGCTTTGGTGAAGAGGTTAAGAGAAGAATAATGCTCGGAAGCTACGCTTTATCAGCTGGATACTACGGAAAGTACTATCTAAAAGCCTTAAGAGTAAGAACACTTGTTATAGAAGATTTTAAGAGGGCTTTTGAAAAGTTCGATGTACTAATATCTCCTACGATGCCTTCTTTACCGTTTAAAATTGGAGAATTGGCAGATCCTCTTACGATGTACAAAATGGATGTGAATACAGTTCCAATTAACCTTGCGGGAGTTCCAGCTTTGAACGTTCCAGTTGGGTTCGTTAAGGGTTTACCCGTCGGAGTTCAGCTTATAGGTAACTACTTCGATGAAAATACATTGCTGAGCTTAGGACTTGAAATAGAGAAGAACTTAAATTCTTTTTAATTTGAAATCTTTTTCAATTTTAAAGTTTATGGACATCGGCTTTAAAACGCCAACTAATCCTTGAAGGATTTCAAGTGTATAAACCTCCTGATCTAAAAAAGCCTCGTTTCTCCTTATATAAAATACAACGTCGTGAAGTAAATCTATGAAATCGCTTGGATAATTTTCGTACGTCTTTTTGTAGTATGGACAAAACACCGTAACACCTTCTGGAATTGCATTGTACATCTTTAAGAAAAACTTTGGAGCATCATCCTTATAAATTGGAACTAATAATGAAAAACCAAACAAAACAATCAAATCTTCCTCATTAACGTTTTCCATTAATTCTGTTAAGTGATCAATCCAGTTGTCGTTTTCGTTTATAAACCTATATGGCTTTCCAAAAGAGATATCGTCATTTACACCGATTTTCACAACGTTTATACCGTTCAAAATTTCTGAAAACATTGGGTAATTTTTCGAAACGTATTCGTATATCTTTTTGGCATTTCTATATACGTGTTCAGAGTACAATACTGCATAAACATTTCCTCCCTTAATCAAATAATACGGTGCAGCGTAAAAGCATAGACTTCCCAAAGTATAAAAGTTGTCGTAAATTATAAGTATTCTCAAGCCATTTAACAACGGAAGTAGGCTTTCTTGAGGCATCACATTCTTTTGTTTTTAAAAATTTAAAAACTTTTACAAACCTTTCTATATCGATGTAATTTGCTTTAGAATTCTTGAAGTTGTAATCTCTGTTAAAGACTATGAAACTGTTTTAAATCATCTTTTCAATAATCTTTACGACTTTGTGTATGCTTAAGTTAGTGTATTCCGCTATTTTCTTTATGTTACACCTTGTTGGAAGCATATCTAAGTCTTTCATAGCCTGAATTACTGCTTCTTCGGGAGTTAAGAATAACACTTTTTTCCCATAAGTAATTTTACCTATTAAACCTTTTCTAACAAGGTTGTTGAGAGTGTCATTTGCGTGAGTTCTATATTTAAGGGAGTCAATTTTATCACCCAAGTGTTCAATTACATCGTCAATTGTTACCGCTCCCAATTCTTGGACTAACTCGTAAACAGCTTTTTCCATCTTAGTCAATTTGGGTTGCTCGTGTTTTTCCTCTCTGAAAGATGCTAAGATCGACATTAGAGTAATTTTCTTCCTATCATCTACAAGGTAATCTAAGATTAGTAAAGCTATTGTCTCCCCTTCTTCAATCTCTCTAAGCTTCTGACAAAGCTCGTCTATTGGATCCATACTTCCACCTCAACTGGCTTACCATCTTTGTCGTAGAAGGCTACTTCGTGTTTTCTACTGAGAGAAGTCCAAACGATTTTGTTTCCTTCGGCTTTGGGTTCAGTTCTTCTAAATCTTTGCTCTTCTGAAACAGAATGAATCCCAAAGAAGACGTTATCAAAGTATTTTTTGTAAACGGTAAAAGCTCTTTTGAATATTGTTAGGTCTTGGTCAGATGGAATAGGTAAGCCTTGTGGGTGGGTGTGAACATCGATTACGGTTGATGCCTTACCCAATTCCGCCCTCTCCTCAAGTATCTGCTTTATTTTTGCTTCAATCTTCGTGTGGATTTCGAAAGGCGTTGCGGATTTTATAACTTCTTTGGATGTGAAGGGATGAAGAACTTCCATGACGTTGTTGCCCGTTAGAGCATAAGTCGTTTCCACATCTTCAACGTCAGGTCTGAAAACAGATTCCACCCTTATCTCCATCTGTTTAATTAGGTTTGACGGTATTATTATCCTATTTTTGGCTGTTCTTTTGGATTTTTTCGGCTTTCTTTTTACAATAACTATTCCATCTTCGCTTACAATCACAATCTCTTTAACCATTCCATCCACCAATAAATACAACAGAGGGATATTAAAAAATAGGCTACTCCTTGATTTGAATTTCTGGCGGTTTTCTCTTCATCATGGCTATTGCAACCGCTACTGCAACGATTCCCACTACAACTATTGCTGTTAAAATTATCAAGGTTTGCTCGCTTATCGGTAGCTTATTCTGTTGTTGTGGTTTTGTGGGTGGTGTTTGAGTAGTAACAATGGTTGTTGGTGCAATAGTTTGAGTTGGTTTTTGGACGATGAGGTTTGTTGAGAGTTCGTACTCTTTACCACTTGCATCTTTGTATTTTACGGTAACTGGAATAATAGCTTGGTCGGTTTGAAGTTTTAGGGAGTGTTTGATGTTGTGTTGCTCTCCCACGTCTAAATCTCCTGTCCATGTTATTAGACTACCAGAGGATGTAGCACCTTCAACATAGCTAACTACGATTTCGGATGGTATTCTTTCAATGACTCTGACATCAAAAGCTTTTGCATCTCCCGTGTTTGCAATTGTAACCGTGAGTAGTCCTTCTTCTCCGCTAAGAGCAGATTGACTTATGACTATTGAAGGTTTTCCGTGTTCTTTGGCTAAAACTGTTACTTTAACTGTGTCGGTTGAACTTAGGCCGTCGTTGTCTGTGACCTTTAACGTTATCACGTGAGTTCCGACGGGGAACGAGTATCTTAGTATGGGTGAATTGGATATTGTTATGCCGTTCTCATCTATCCACTGATAGCTAACTATAGTTCCGTCTGGATCGTAGCTGGCTAAAGCTGATAGAGTTACTTCAGAGCCTTCGTAAACTGTAACGTCATCGCCAGCTATGGCTACTGGTGGTTTTTTAATTGAGATGGTAGTCGTTGGTGTTACAATGGTAGTGATTGTTGTCGGAGATTGTGGAGTCAATTGCTCTTTAGTAATTTCTACAAATATGTTACATGGGCTACATGATAGATAATTACCAACATATGCGCTTATTGATCCATAATATTTTCCGGTATCAGCAAATGCGGGAATAGAAATTGTAACATTGATCGGAACATTAGTATTTGCGGGAATATTAAAGATTTTAGGATTAATGGAAATCCACGCAGATGGAAGAGGCTTTACTCGCGGATCTGGATAATTTAAATTTTCATATTCTAATCTCACATCCCTAACAGCAATTCCAGTGTCTTCTTTCACATATACTGTAAATGTTTTAGATATCCCCGGTTTCATAGCTACATCAATATTAGGTTCAATGGTAAAGTGTATATTATCTAAGATACAGGCAACAGTAATAGTTTCTTCAGCTATATTTCCAACAAGATCCTCAGCCACTATAGTTATTTTATAAAGTCCAGATTGTTCAAATTCTATGTTACCACTAATTTTAAGTTCTGTATCTGATACTCTTGAAATTTCAATCTCCTCTTTTGCGCTCTCTACTGGTTCTATATATCCTCTTCTTATGCCCACATTATCCTTTATAATAACTTCTAATTCTATATACGGCTTATAGACTATTGCACCATCTTCTGGTGAATGTATTATAATATCTGGTGGAATTGTATCTTCTAAAACATTTATCAACAAAATAACTGTATTAGCTCCATCATTTTCTGATTCAACTTGAATGCCTATGGCATAGTAACCCGGCTCAGTATCAGTGGGAACATTGATTCTACAATTAACTTTAACTGCTTCACCAGCAGGAACATCGAAGTTATTTTTGTCAAAAGTAACCCATCCTGATGGACATCCTATAATAGAAACATTTGGAAATAAAATCATATATGGAACTGGTGTCTCATATAACCTTACATTTTTTAAAGGAGCGATTCCAGACATCTCTTTGATTACAATATCAAAAGATAACTCTTCTCCCTGATATATTTCAGTTTCAAATTCTTTAGGTGTTACATCCATCTCTGGTACTGGAACTACTGTAACAGTTGTTGGAATTACCGTAGTTTCAGTAGGAACTACCGTAGTAGCAATTGTAGGAGCAATTTCATAAATTATATCCTCAGCATTCGTCGGTATCGTTGCTAACACTAATCCTATTACTAAACCAAACAACACCCATCGCATTGTTTATCACCATCTTAATTTCTGTAATATTACAATTGTATTGATGTTTATAAACTTTTTGATTTTAACCAGTGAAACCCTTTTACAACCCTACGTTTAATCACAATTTATTCTGTCATAATCATTTAATAACTTTAATAAGCATCAAA
>CAZFII010000050.1:0-7645 GCA_964518925.1 uncultured archaeon | reverse complement strand
AGAGCGTTGCCTTGGTAAGGCAAAGGTCCCGGGTTCAAATCCCGGCCGTGGCTTGTTCTAGATTTACTTTTTCTCTATCTAATCTAATTGACATAAATTGATAATACCCAAAACTACTTACTCACAATACTTGATATTTACCCTTATAGGTAGCTCAGTACCAAAGATTTTGACATCTGTTGGGAATTTTGAATTGTTCTAACAACATGTATTTTCTCTAACAAAAACATCTTTAGAGATTTTCATTGATTGAAAAGCTCTATAGCATATCAACAAGCTTATAACCGTTATCTTTAACGACTTTATTTTATGTTAAATTTTCGGAATATTTTACAACGGTCAGACTGTCCTGTAATCGTCATCATATCGGATTTGGGGTTTCATCATCCCGATTAAACCTTAATTTTTATGCAGTAAAAGTTTATCTAACCTCAGATTGGATTTCGATTTCTAATATAGTTTATCAAAATTTTAGTATAAAACCTAATACAATATATGTATTTCCTAAGTTCTATCAACGAAATGATAAATCTGTAGCTACTTAAGCTATCTTCCGTAAATTCCGTAGATTTCACCGTATTGGACTACATGTCCTTTCATAGCTTCGAGTATGCTTTCTTTATCGTAATCTCCATCTAAATACGTGTCTAACGCATAAACCCTTATAAAGTATCTGTGTGGTTTACCGGGAGGTGGACAAGGGCCATTGTATCCGACTTTTCCAAAATCGTTTAACCCCTGTTTCATAGTAATTGGCTTTTTAACGTCTTTAACCTTTGGTATGTTTTCTGGAATCGTTGTTGATGTTATATTCCATGCAATCCAGTGAGTAAATACGCCACGAGGAGCGTCTATATCCTCAACTATTATTACAAAGCTCTTAACGTTTTTACTTACATTCTCTATCTTAATCGGTGGAGAAACATCATCGCCATCGCAAGTGTACTTCTTTGGTATCCATTCACCGTTTTTAAATGCAGTTGAAATCTTTAGAGTTTTTATCTCTGGCTTTTGTCCTATGCATAGAGAAAGTGTTACACATACCAAAATTATCAACATCACTCGCTTCATGGTACATGATACATCTATTCACTTTTTAGTTTTGCTATGAAAAATCCGGAACAGTCATGTCTATGTGGGAAGGTTCTTATCACCTTTTTCCAGTCTTTAAATCTCTTACCTCTGAATTCCCTTATCCCGCAGGAAAACGGATTTTTAACATTTAATATCTTTGCATTTAAATTCTTTAAGTTCTCCTCATCTTCTTCAAACATAATGGAACAAGTTGAATAAACAACTATTTCAGAATTCTTCAAAGCGTTTTCAAGCATTTTTCTTTGAACTCTAACAGTTGCTTTAAACTTTTTCAGATCGAAGCTCCATTTTACGTTTGGATTTACATTGAAAGTTCCAGTTGATGAGCATGGCGGATCGACTAACGCTTTATCAGCTTTAAAAGAAAAGTTACATCCATCTGCTAAATATATCTCAACGTTTTCAACGCCTAAGATTTTTAACTTGTTCTTCATTCTCTTAATTCTCTCCTCTGAGTTGTCAACAGAAACGATTTTACCCTTGTTTTGCATCAACATAGCTATATGACTTGTTTTAATTCCAGGAGCTGCAGCGATATCTAAAATCATATCACCCGGTTCTGGATTCAAGACGTGTGATACAAAACATGATGCCAGATCTTGAATTACATAATACCCTTTAGAATGCCATTCTAAGCTTGCTGGATGCCTTTCATATGAAACAACTTTAAAAACTTCATCTAAGAATGTATTTTCAATTTCAACTTTATTTTCCTCTAAATACCTTACAACACTTTCAATAGAAGTCTTAAGCTCATTAACTCTAATATATACGGGTTGATTTTTTAGATTTGCCTTCATAAGCATTAATGCTTCTTCATATCCAAGTAGATCTATTGAGTATTTAACAAACCATTCTGGATGAAAGTACTTTAGTGCAAGTTTCTTTATACCCCTCTGTTTTTCGATTTCTCTGTTTACATCTATATATTCAGCTTTTCTAAGAACTGCATTGACTAAATCAGCGAATCTTCTACCTTTCTCTTTTGCAATTCTCACTGCTGAATCCGTTGCCAAAGCTGGATGAACTCCTTTGTACTTCATTTCGTATACTCCTATTCTAAGGATATTCCTTATAAAAGGGTCTATTTCATCGAGATTTTTGTGGAGACACTTAGAAAGAATAAAATCGATAGTGTTTAACCTCTTTAGAGTTTCGAAGACGTATGCATGAATACTGCCCCTAATCTTGTAGTCAAACTTTGCATACCTACTAAGGGCTTCTTTAGCAGATATACCATCCCTCTCTATTATACATAATATCTCTGCTGCAATCTTTTGCGTTGAAATAACCATAAATTTTTAAAGCATAACCATTTGTGCATGTAGACAATCTCCAATTTTTAAAACGTTATCTTTATCTATTATTCCTATTTTTATTGCAAGTTCTACTGCTCTTTTTCCAGTTATATTTGCAATCGTTGCAATCTTTAAAGCTTTTTTGACTTCTTCCTCGCTAACTTCTTCCTTTCCGTAAAATTCTTCTTTAACTTCGATCTTTAAATCTCCTTCTCTAAATGTTTTACCAACTATCTCAGAATCACAAACTGCAACGAGTATTTCTCCTCTAACCCTGTAAACCTTCATTCTGAAACTCATATTCCCCTAGCTGGATGCTTCGCACCGCATGCAAGGCATCTTATCATTAAAACCCTTTCTTCTTTGATGAATTCAGTATCTGGAGAACCACATTCCTTACATATGACGTAAAGCCTAGTGTATTCGTTTATCTCTTTCTGAATCTCTTCTTCGGTGAACTTACCTTGGAGAATAAGTCTATCTCCATCTATATATCCAGCGGTACCAAGAGCTTTAACCAAATACTTGTATAAATGTTCCTCGTTTCTGTTTAGTGCTTTGGCGATTTGACTGAAATTCCTTATAGTCGTTTTAGCTCCTTCTCTTATTACACTTGCTTGCGGAATCTCAAATCTTTCCCTTCTTACTACTTCACGCTTTTTTTCTAATTCTTTAAATGCTCTTTCAAGGAGTTCCTCATAACTTTTCATTAGAGCAAGTTAGAGCTATTCAGATAAATACCTTACTATCCATTTTGTAAGCAAGCCTTCTCCAAGTTTTTCAACTGAGATTAGATCAAGGTGTATAGGATTATCAAAAGAGTTTCCATCACATATCGTTGGTGAATTCTTACCACCTATGATAATTGGGGCGAAGTAAATGTATACTTCATCTACAAGCTTCTCTTTTAGCAGGGAGTTTACAATTGTACCTCCTCCTTCAACCATTAGTCTTCTAACACCTATCTCGTATAGATAATTCATAAGAGCTTTTAAATCAACTCTTTCCTTACCAAAAACGACTACTTCTGCCTTTTTAGATATTAGATCAACTTTGCTCTTATCAGCAGATTCGGAAACGGCTACAATCGTTTTTGCTTCATCGTTCAGTATTCTTGCATTCAATGGAATTCTACACTTGCTGTCAACTACTACCCTAATCGGATTTTCGGGTTTTCCTTTTAAAGTTCTTTTTCTTCTAAGTTCTTCGCTTTTGACAGTTAACCTTGGATTGTCTGCTAAAACAGTTCCAATCCCAACCATGATTGCATCGCTCTCCGCTCTAAGTTTGTCTACTCTTTTTAGATCTTCATCACAAGAGATCTTGAGTCTAATTCTTTTTTCATTGCTTATCTTTCCATCGATACTCGATGCAATATTGATGAACACAAAAGGTTTCACAGTTCGAATATAAGCTTGACTGTATAAATGTTTAAAGATTTTGAATACGTCTTCGAGGATGTGTCAATTTAGTGCGAAAAGCATAAATATTCAATATTTAAAGCTTGAGTCCTTAAGTTAACACGTCCGTCTTCGAAACCCTAAATCGATTTTAAAAAATTTTAACAATTGCAACTTGGACATGTTTTAAATATTGAATATATGCTTTCTGCACTAAGTTGGCACATCCTGCAATTATTATATTGCACGATTTTTATTTTTCTATGATTTCTTAAAGAGCTTTTTTGCAATAACTTTAATCAATTTTTAAAAGCTCTTCAAACCTCTTCCTTGCGGATCTAACTCTTTCTCTATTTCTCCCGGAGAACTTAACTAAAACATAACCACTCTTTGGATAAGAACCTATCTGAACATCTGGAAACTCTTCAACAACCTTATTAAGTTTATCAACTATTCTCTCTTCGAAATCTCTAACCTCTAAAAACTCCTCGAAATAATCTACCTTTTCGAACCTCTTAACGATTTTCTCGAAGGTATTTTCCATTTCTGCAGGGACACCTGGCATAACTGCAACGTTTTCGATTATAAATGCGGGAGCACCTCCAACATCATTCCAAATTATTTCACTTCCTTCGGGAACTGACGAAACCTTTCTTATTGCCTCCTCATTTGAGCTAAATCTCTTTAATCTATTGTACGCTTCCTCACAAACAACCAATCTCCTGTTAAATGCCTTAGCTATTGCCTCAGCTGTAACATCGTCATGCGTAGCTCCTAGACCTCCAGTTACTAAAACGAAATCTGCGGATTTGCTTGCATTAGTAACCTCTTTAACTATTTCATCGATTTCATCGGGGATTACTATGATTTTTTTAACTCTGTGACCCATTTTAGTTAACCTTTTAGCCATATATGTTGCATTCGTGTTCAATATGTCACCACTTAAAATCTCGTTTCCAACTGAAATAATTATAAAATCCATACTCATCTCCTCAAATTCTTATACATTCTACCCTGAAGTCCATGAAAAACTGCAAAACCTTCAGCAAATTTCTGATCAATTGTAGCCTTATCAAATGACACCAACTCCTCAGAGTACAATGCGTAATCCGAGTACCTTGCAACGGGAATAACCGAACCCTTATACAGTTTTACCTTTACCCAGCCGGTAACTCTCTCTTGAGTTTTATCTATGAAAGCGTTCAAAGCATCAAAAAGCGGATCATTCGTCAAGCCGTAGTAAACGAGTTCAGCCCACTCCTCCTCAACAAACCTCTTAAACTTCAACTCTCTCCTACTTAAAACCAATTTTTCTAGATCTCTGTGTGCAGTAATTAAAATCGTTGCTGCTGGATGTTCGTAATTTTCTCTTGCCTTCAATCCTAATACTCTGTCCTCAATCATGTCAGTTCTTCCTATTCCGTGCTTTCCTCCTATTTCGTTCAGTGTTTTTATTAGTTCGATTCCATCCATTCTCTCATCGTTTATCGCTACTGGAATGCCTTTTTCAAAGTCTATTTTTAAAATTTCAGGTTTATCCGGAGCTTTTTCAGGATTTTCTGTCCATTCGTAAATATCCTCTGGTGGTATAAAGCTTGGATCTTCAAGTTTTCCTCCTTCGATACTCCTACTCCAAAGGTTTTCATCTATGCTGTAAGGTTTTTCTTTCGTAGCTGGTACTTCTATACCCTTACTCTTTGCGTATTCTATTTCCCAATCTCTCGTAAGGTTTAGATCTCTCATCGGAGCAATTACTTTAAATCCGTATTGTCTAAAGACGTTCTCAAATCTAAGCTGATCGTTTCCCTTTCCAGTGCATCCGTGTGCAACAGCGTCGGCGTTTTCCTTTATCGCTATTTCAACAACTTTTTCAGCAATAATAGGTCTTGCTAAAGCCGTTCCTAGCACGTATCCCTCGTATTCACCGTTAGCTTTTATAAGCTGAAATATAGCTTCAACGAATTCCCTTTTTGCATCGATTGTGTAATGTTTATCGGCATATCTCTTCCCTTTTCTTTCTGCTTCTGCAACATCTGGCTGTCCGATGTCTACTGTAACTGTTACAACTTCATCGAATCCGTACTTTTCCTTTAGCAATGGTATACAGACAGTTGTATCTAAACCTCCAGAGTAAGATAAAACGACTTTCATTTCTCTTCACCTATTAATTTGAGTAGTATCGCCTTTTGAGCGTGTAATCTGTTTTCAGCTTGGTCAAACACTATTGAATGCTTTCCTTCCATAACTTCATCTGTGATCTCTTCTCCTCTATGTGCTGGTAGGCAATGCATGACTACTACGTCATCTGTAGAAAGTTTTAATAACTCTTCTCTAACTTGATAATCTGCAAAATCTCTAAGTCTTTTCTCCCTCTCTGCTTCTTGTCCCATTGAAACCCAGACATCCGTATAAATAATATCTGCATCCCTAACAGCTTTCTTTGGATCTCTCTCAAAGATCAAATTTGCACCCATATCTAAAGCCTTCTTTACAATTCTTTCATCAGGCTCGTAACCCTTAGGCGTTGAAACTACCATTTTCATTCCAGTTAGTGCAGAAGCTAAAATCAATGAATTACATACGTTATTTCCGTCTCCTACCCACACAAGTGTTAAATCCTTAAAATCACCTTTGTATTCGTATATCGTTAACAGATCTGCTAAAACTTGGCATGGATGCTCTAAGTTGCTCAAACCATTTATAACTGGGACAGTGGAATACTTTGCAAACTCTTCGAGAGTTTCGTGTCTTCTAACTCTCATCATTACCGCATGAACATATCTACTGAGTACTCTTGCCGTATCTTTTATCGGTTCCCCCCTTCCAAGTTGTAAATCATTCCAATTCAGGTATAAAGCGTGTCCACCCAAGTCTGTCATAGCTACTTCAAAGGATACTCTAGTTCTCGTCGATGGAAGCTCGAATATCATTGCAAGACTTTTGTTCTTTAAGTAATCAGTGGTTAAACCCTTATATCTCTCTTCTTTTAGTTTTTCAGCTAATTTTAGTATCTCGAATATCTCATCTCTTGTTAAATCTGCTATTGATAGCAGATGTTTCATATGCACACATTGAACAGAAGTTAATTAACGTTATTCTTCTGGCTTAGATTATTTAAATAAATTGGAAATATTTTATGATTGTTTTATTAACGAATCAATTGCTTTTAACAAGCATTGCCTTACAATTTTGGATACTTTTATTCTCACAGTTTTGTGCTCTTTTCCCATTGTTACCATCTTAAACCTTTCTATTTTACTTTAAATTTATTTTATTTCGTAAAATTTATATATGTGTAGTCTTACTGTTTAACGTTGCTTGATGTTATTTATTTGCATGTTGTCTTTGGATATAAGGAAAATGAGCGAATTAAATTGTTAATTTTGCATTAATAAAGCCGTTGAGAATAAGATTACGTCCTTTTGTAAGTTGTGGCATTCAGTTAAAAATGAACTAAAGCGAAAATGGAATTATGCATTCAAGCATAGCGTGTTCGATTTTGAAAACTTGGAGAAAGAAGGTTAAAAAAGAGAAGCCAATCCTGATAAACCACCACGAGTTAAAAGACTATTTGTTAAGTTTTATTTTTCTTTAATTTTATTTAAGTTTGAAGGTAATAGATTAAAAATTACAATAGGGAAAAGTAAACAGATCTGGATTGATTTAAGTATCATAGAAAGTTTATCAATGAGAAGATTGAGGATTGGAAAAATAATTATTACACCAGAAAAAGTTATAGTTCCGTTTAAGAAACAGATCGAGTTAATTCAACCAAAACAATGATTGGATTATCCGCAAATGGACAGTGGAGATTTAAGAAGTGTAAAAAATGTAATATCGTTTGGAATCGTG
>CAZFII010000049.1:0-7650 GCA_964518925.1 uncultured archaeon | reverse complement strand
CTAATAGCCATCTCTCTGAATTTCTTTAGTAACTCCATGTGGTTCGCTACCATCCATTCTGTATCTTCTATGCACTTTTCACCCTTCGGTTTTGCAAGTTCCTTCTTTATTTCTTCATATCCCTTTCCAGTTACGTTTATCCATATTGGAGTAGCTACTACTGCTAGGAGAACTATAATCAAAAGAATTACATATGGCTTGTTATACATCACTCCTCCCTCCTAAGCGGATTTCCTCTTAAGTCTACTTCCCTCTCCTTTTCACCAGACATCACTAAAGCATTTCCTACGAGTTCATGAACTCCCGCAACTTCAGCTGGGATCTTCCAGTATTCAATCATATGCGGGAACTGTGCTCTATCGATTGCACAAGGCGTAACTAGTAGATTTACTCCGTACTTTCTGACTACATGCCTTAAAGCCATCATTCTTGGCATAACTCCTCTTATTCTAAGCTCCATCATCTCATCACCGAGATAAACTCCACCCGCTCCACAGCAGTAAGTCTTCTCTCTTATAGTGTGCTCTGGCATCTCGTAGAAGTAGTTGCAGACATTTCTTAAGATAAACCTTGGCTCCTCTATTATTCCTACAGCCCTTGCAAGATTGCATGGATCGTGATACGTAGCTTTCCAGTGGTCATTTCTACTTGGATCAAGCTTTATCTTATTATGGGCAATTAAATCTGCTGTAAACTCAAGTATGTGAATCCAACCACTTTCAGCGGTTACGTGTTTGAATCTAGTTCCAGTTATCGGATTAACTGGATCTTCCCATTCTGGATGCTTTGGCGGAATGTTCATAGTGTTTATGTACTGATGTTTATCTCTCCACATGTGCCCACATTCACCACCAAGAATCCATTTAACGCCTAATCTCTCAGCTTCTTTGTAAATCTTTGAATTCAGCAACTGTGCTGCTTCATAACTGTGGAATGTTCCAAAGTTTCCGCCTTCACCAGCATAGGTGGAAAACGTTATTATCAAGCCGTATCTCTCCTCCAGTTCATAGAACAGCATTATGTAGCCCATTAGAGTAAACCAGTGCGGTGTTGCAAAATAGTCACCAGATGGTGGAACGAATAGTATATCTGCTCCCTTTTTGTTTACGTATGCATGAACGTCTATTCCCGTTATATCCTTTATCTCATCACAAGCCATTTCTAGTGCTCCAGCCATACCACCCGGTAGTAGACCAAGGTGATTCCCAGTTCTTGCAGATGCCTCAATAGATGTACACATGAACCTCTGATTTATTCCTATTTTACTCAAGATTCTCCTAGCCCACCAAACTATTTCTGCAGTATCAATTCCATAAGGACAGAATAGGGCACATCTCCTACAGAGTGAGCATTGATACAAGTAGTAGTACCACTCCTTAATAACATCTTCAGTCAGAGGTCTTGCACCAGCCCACTTCTTGAATATCTTACCTGAAGGTGTGAAGTAGTATCTGTAAACTGATCTTATCAACTCAGCTCTCATTACTGGCATGTTTTTTGGATCTCCAGTTCCCAAGTAGTAGTGGCATTTATCCGCACATGCACCACATCTAACGCATATATCCAAAAACAGTTTAAATGCTCTGTTCTTCTCTAATGTATCTTTCATCTCGTTTAGTACTATTTCCTTCCAATTTTCTGGGAGTTTCCAGTCCTTATCCTTTATATCTCTCTCAACGTTACCGTAAGGTGTCCTAAAGAAATCTGAATCAACTTGTTTTGGAGTAGCTAGATAACTGTAAATACCGTCTTTGAAATCCTTCTCAGTTATAGGCTTTAACCATTCTTTCCAAGTCGGAAATTTCTGTTTAATTTCAATTCTATCGAGTTCCTCTACCATCAACCTTCACCCCCAACCTTATATCCTCTATCTGCTATTTCATCGAGCTGATCTTTATACATCTCGTAATACTTCTGATAGTCCATATGAACTACAAGTCCCTCTCTCACGATCAATGGCTTCTCTGGATTTGGATCCCATGGATTTATGTGTCTGTGAATTCTGTTGTCATTTGGCATATTCCTCGTTACGCTGAAGAATATTCCAACAAAGTGCATTAGTTTACTAAATGGTATATAGGCTACGAGTATACTCACAGCGGTTAAGTGAACGTAGAATAACCAATGAATTCCATGCAAGACTTCATATGGTGGTATATGGAACGTTACTAAGCCTAATGCTAAAGCTTTCACGTTTGTTAGATCTATTTTTAGCACGTATCTCATCAGAGTTCCACTTATCAGTATTATCGCAAACAGTAACAATACAAAGTGATCGGATGGTAGCGAAACTGCTCTTTCCTTTGCAAGAAATATCCTCCTACCCCATAGGAATGCAAGCGATGCCAAAGCTAATACGCCAGTAACGTATATCGGTGGTACCCAGAACTTCATCACTCCATCGACCCAGTCTATTAGTTTTACAAAATCTGGAATCGGATTTGTGAAGAATCTGAGATGTCTTATCAGTATTACAAGCAACGAATAGTGAAATGCCATTGCAAAGAACCAAAGCCACCTCGTGTCAACGATTTCAAGCTTCTCGTGGTAAAATCTTATGTTCCTAAACAGACTCCTCATCAAGAATACTTCAAAAAACATCCTTACTATTACTCCTAATTTTGAGGATGGGTTGTCGATTCTGTCGTATATAGTTCTCCTCAAAAACGGTAGAGAATCCTGTTGCCCAGCGGTAACGGGGATTTTCAATGGAACTGCCGATCTAGCCCAGTCTATAATCCTGTATATCGTTCCAACTATGAATATCACTATCGCTGCATACGGTACGACAACACCAAAGAAGTACTCTATCATTTTCCATCACCCCGCTTTCTCAGGCAATATTGCAAAGAACTTAATTCCCAATGCGTATAAGAAGTAAACTGCTGCAAATATACCAAAGAACATAAGCCATTCGTGCAAGCTTGGGAAGTACATCAGTGGTTTTGATAAGTAACTTGGATACACAGTTTCATAACCCGGTATTAACTCCCTTGGAAAAGCTAATCCAGGCACTGTAACAAACATTCTCTCGCACCAGATTCCAATTGTGTTCAGAACTCCAGCTACGCTAAGCCACTTGATTGAGTTTCTGACTCTTTGTGACGGATTCCATATTATGAAGACTGGTATAATTATTCCGACTATGAATATCATTCCCCAGTACATAAAAGCCCAGAACGGGCTGAAGTATGCGAAGAAACCAGCTTTCCAGTTTGCTGGCTCGTACATCAATGTGAAGAATTCACATATTAGCATATAACCGATAATCATCGCTGTAATACCCATTATTTTTGCAAGGGGTCTCATTAAATCAACGGACAACTCTCTATTTGTGAATTTGAACGTTAAGTATAGAGTAACTATTGCCAAACCCGTTCCACTTGAAATCGCTGAAGCTACGAATATAGGTCCATGCAGTGGTGAGTGGTACAGACTCCTTGAGAAAATCATACCAACGATCAAACCCGTTCCCGTGTGGACTGCAACTGCCCATGCAACTGCAAGAACTCCGAGTAACTTTGTCAACCTTTCCATCTTTTCAAATCTTACAAGTAGCTCAAGCAGAACTATCGCTAAATACGATGTATACAAGAATGCGTTCCATGCAAATATCGATGTTGGGTTGAAGTTCATTAAGACATTTGGTAGCATGTTCTCTACTCTTCCTATATCCATGAAGATGTATGCTAAAGCTGCACCGATCCACAACGCTGCAAAAAGTGGACCAAACCTTGAGAAAACCTCAAATTCCTTTTTACCAAATAGATCTAAAGCTGTAAAGACCAATGCTGCTCCTGCACTGAGACCGATTGCAAGTAGAACACCTGCGATAACGAGACCCCATGTGACTGAGTTGTTTAGATTTGTTAAGTAATCACCGTGAATATAGCAATCAAGCCATGCTCCAACTCCAGCTGCTGCGATTGCTCCAGTAATTATTACAAATGCCCAATACCCAAGCGATGTACCTTCAATCTTCTTAAACTCAACCTCCATAGTATCACCTCACAACCTGTAGTAAACACTTGGGTTCGTTCCAAGTTCAGCTCTTAACCTTATAGGCTTATACTTTACAACCATTTTGTAAACATCAGAATCTGGATCGAGGATGTTTCCAAAAACTAAAGCGTTGTTTGGACATGCTTCAACACATGCTGGAATTGGCTTAGGCTTCCTTCCCTCCTTTTCAGCCCTTTGGACTTCTCTATCAATTCTTTCAACACAGAACGTACATTTCTCTACAATTCCATGCCCTCTTGTTTGGACTAAGGGACTTATCTCTTTTAATCCCTCCTCTGGCGGATACCAGTTAAAACTCCTTGCACCGAATGGGCATGCAACTATGCAGTATCTGCATCCTATGCATCTGTGGTAATCTATTAAGACAATCCCATCAGGCCTCACAAACGTAGCCTTAGATAAGCATACCTCTGCACACGCTGGGTGTTCACAGTGCTGACACATCAAGGGGAAGTATATCACCTCTCCGCTCAACTCTGATTTGAGTCCTATGATCTTTATCCACTGTGGATCTCTCAACTTATCGCCGAATTCTGGAACGTTGTTTTCTCTATCACATGCAATAACACAGGGTGGTTTCTTATCTAATCCAATAGATTTTACGCATTCTGTACACTTAGTAGCATCTACGAACATTGCCCATTTGTACTTACTTCGCTCTCTTTCTTTTTCTATTGCTTTTTTGAATGCTAATACGTTACCTCCCGCCAAAGACGCTATTGCAAGTGAACCTGCAACAATTAGAAATTTTCTGCGTGAAAGCTCATAGATTGCCATCTTTGCACCTCCAGTTTTAGTAAGCTTCAAAGCTGTTAGATAATAAGTTTTTTGGTTTTTGATAGGATATAGGTGTTACCGAATTTGATAAGATCACCAAGAAAACAAAATACCGTAAATTATATATGTGGCGTATAGGAAAAGCTTATTAGAGTGGAGGTGAATTAAATGCCAGAGCTTGAAGTTAAGGGAAAGAAGCTTAGACTTGATGAAGACGGATTCTTACAGGATTGGGAGGAATGGGACGAAGAAGTAGCTCTTGCTCTAGCAAGAGATTCCAGATTTAGTCCTACACCAATACAGGAACTCACAGAAGAGCACTGGAAAATAATAAGGTATCTTAGAGAATACTTCCTAAAATACGGAGTAGCTCCACCAATTAGAATGCTTGTAAAGTTCTGTAAGAAAGAAGTAAATCCAAACTGTGACTTGCAGTACATCTACAAGCTGTTCCCACAGGGTCCAGCTAAGGACGCTTGTAGAATTGCTGGTTTGCCAAAGCCAACTGGTTGTGTCTAATTCTTTTTAAATTTTTTCACATAGTTTACAAACCTTTTAACCACGTTTTTATTTGACAGGAAATGTACATGGATGTAATTTGCTAATACGTTCTTTTTCGTTATACCATCGTGTTCTCCATTTACGCCGTATCCTCTCTTGACTTTAAATACAAAGTCAAGCTCTTTTAAAGGTATAACCTTAGAGTAGTGAAACTCATGCCCCACTACCGTTTCGTTTTTCCTTGCAATTATACAGCTTTTTTCAGTTTTATAGATGCAATAGCCTTGAGCTTGAAATCTATTATGCATTTCAGTTTTTATCGGAAGAAATCCAACCATCTCGTATTCTTCTCCGTTGATCACTATACTTTTGCCAAGATACATCAGCCCACCACACTCCGCATAAACAACGCCGTTTTCTTCGCAGAATTCGTATATTTCGTTTCTCAGTTTTGAATTCTTTTCGAGTTCTTCTGCAAAAACTTCTGGGAATCCTCCTCCGATATACAATGCATCGATTTTTGGAAGTTTTTTATCTTTTAAGGAATCAATGTAGACTATTTCTGCGTAATTCGACAGTTCATCTATATTGTCCTGATAGTAAAATGAGAAAACCCTATCTCTAATGACGCCAATTTTTATCATCGGCTTGTGTTTTTCTTCTCTTTCTATTTCGTGGTAATCCATTGGTGGTGCTTTATACGCTGTATCTACTATTTCATCGATGTTTACGTATCTCTCGATTAGATTAGCTAATTTATCCAGCAACTCATCGATTTCTCTTTCATAAGCTGGAATCAATCCAAGATGTCTGTAAGGCATGTCTATTTTTTCTCTTGGAATTATTCCATAGACCTTTAGTTTTGCGAGTTTTTCTGTTGCATTTTTTACCTTTTCGGCATGTCTTCGATTTCCAACTCTGTTCAGTATAACTCCCTTTATATCGACTTCAGGATCGAACAGTTTGTATCCGAGTAGTATTGCTGCTATAGTTCTATTAATTCTTTCAGCATTTGCAACCAATAATACTGGAGCCTTTAAAATCTTACATACCTCTGCGGTGCTACCTTTTTCGCTTATTGCATCAGCAGAATCGTATAGTCCAGTTTTACCTTCAATTATCGCAATATCTGCATTCCTAAAGTTTTTTTGGAATGTTTCGATTAAGCTGTACTTGTCAAGCATAAAGCTGTCTAAGTTCCTCGAATACCTCCCAGTTGCGATGTGATGAAATCCGGGATCTATGAAATCAGGCCCGATTTTATAAGGTTGAACGACATAGCCCCTATTAACTAAAGCTCTCATTAAACCTATCGAGATCATAGTTTTTCCGACTTTACTGTTAGTTCCAGCTATTACAATCCTTGGAATATCCATTGATAAACCTCAGCTTAATTCAATAAATCTCTTACTACATCTGCTATTGCTTTAGCAAGAGGTACTGGAACTGCTTCACCAACCATTTCGTATTGAACGTTTTTACCTCCAAAAAACACGTGATAATCTGGAAATCCCATAAGTCTTGCATGTTCTCTAACAGTTAACAACCTATCTTCAAATGGGTGAATAAATCTCGAATTACCCATTACGGTTGGTGCGAGTTTGTATGGATGAAGCCTTATCCAGTTTTTGTACTCTTTCTTTAATCCTTCGAATTTTACTAAACTTTCACCCCATTTAAGTTTTTTAATCTTATCTATTTTGCTTTTAGGAATTTTTACTGGTTCATGATTTGGAATAACATTGAAATCGTCTAAACCCTTCAAAGCGTCTATTACTTTCAATCTCTTTTCACAAGGTTTCGGATTTATTTTAACATTAGATATAAATACTCTTGTTCTCCTTGATGGATTCCCGTAGTCTTCTGCCTTTAAAACATTAAAGTACACATCGTATCCAGCTTTTTTAAACTCATTGATTAACGCTCTTTTTAACTTTAGTATTCCGGGAACGTTCTCCATTACAAAGATTTTAGGTTTCAATTCTTTTACGAGTCTTATGAAGTGTAAGGTTAAAATTCCCCTCTTGTCTTTATACAATCTATCCTTAGACTTTAAAATCATTGGATTTGCTTTAGTGAAGGGTTCACATGGTGGTGAGCCGATTAAAACATCTACGTCACCGCAAATCTTAATTATTTCGTCTCCTCTAACCTCTTTGATGTCTTTAACTATTACTTCCGTGTTTGGAAAGTTTTGCATATAGGTATTTGCAACTGGTTTAAAGTTCTCTACAGCAACGACTAACTCAAATCCAGCTAATTCAAACCCTCTACTAAATCCTCCAGCTCCAGCGAACAGATCTACAACGTTCACTTTAATGAATTGTATTGGAACGTTAAAAAAGGTTT
>CAZFII010000048.1:1469-7740 GCA_964518925.1 uncultured archaeon | reverse complement strand
TCTGATACAAACACAAAGTTTAAAAGTCAAGGGTATTAAAATCATAATCTATGGATGAATTCGATTACATAATTTTCGACGATGATGAAGAAGAAATAGATGAGGATGACGAATTCAAGCTTGCTGAGATTTACAAACTCGCTACCAAGCTCATAAGATTATTAGATGAGTTAAAGAGTAACGAACTAAGAGAGGCAGCATCTCTTATGCTGATAAGAGAAATAGTGGGTGATGATAGAGTTTTACTTGGCTTAGCCTCAAAGATGTTACAAGATATCAGTTTTGGTGTTGAAGACGAGGACTATGTGAGCTAATCTTTAAAATTTTTAAACTTACTATAAATCCAAAGAGTAAATTCAAATAGTATGTTATAAATCTCCAAATCGCTACTAAAACCCCTAAAACATTACTAGGTACGAAGTTTGAGTATAAATAAGCCATACTTCCTTCAGCGATACCACTACTTCCCGGAGTTAGAGGTATAAGGGATACGACTACTATTATCAATTGAGCGGTAATAGACAAGAGATAAACTGGATCTTTATCCATAGCTAAGAGTATAAAAGACGGTATGAGGAATCCAAGAATCCACATAAAAATCGTAATTAGAATTATCAAAGTTGTTGAACTTTTCTTTGCATTTATTATTTCGATTAAGGCATTTCTAAAGTTATGAGCTTCTTTTAAAGTCTTTTCAGTCATAGCGTTGACTCTACTTCCTAGAAACTTTCTCAAAATCTTATAATTGATGTATATTATTAACTTATCGAGTCTCTCTGGGTCTTTAAAAAGTAAGTACAAGATGAACAGAAATCCAACTAAAGATACAGAAAATATTCCTGCAACCTTAAACCCAAATCCTATTGAAAAATCCGTTATAATTACCAGAATGGGCAAGGCTACTGCAAAAAACATCGCATCTAAAAGTCTCTCTATTAGTACAACTGCTGAAGCAGTGCCATAGCTTTTACAAATATCTCCTATAAGCTTAGCTCTGATAGGTTCTCCTCCTGCTGATGAAGGAGTAATTGCTGCAAAGAACATACTAGAAAGCGTAATTTCAAGAGAGGATAAAAATCTCAACCTTTTTCCAAGAGTTTCAGTGATGATCTTAAGTCTTAAAGCCCATAAAAGCCAAAAGGAAAACTGTAGAAGAAAAGCGATTGCGATGTATCTGAAGTCTAATTTTTTTATATCTGAGACAGTGATTTGAACGTTCGTTATTTTAAATATCATCGCAATAGTGATTACGCTTATAGCTAAGGCAATTAAAGCTTTGAGTGAATATCTCATTTTACCACCTCGTACAATGCTTTTATCGAATATATCGAATGTAAGAGTATTCCAAAGAGTGGCGCGAAGAAATAAATCTTTTTATAGTTTTTTATGAATTTTCTTGATTTAATATGTAACCATATCGATGCAGTTAGAAGAATTGATACGTATGCAAGTAACGGGATACAACTCACAAAACTCAGAATTAATAATATTGGAATTAGCAAAGAGATAAAAGACCATGCAACTACATCGTACGGCTTGAAACCTACCTCCTTCAATGCCTGTGCAACTCCTTTAGCTCTCGCACTTTGCCATTTTAGAATATCTCCAAAGCTCTTTGGTAGTGATACGTAAACCACTGCATTCGCCACCTCTTGTTTTAATTTTATACCTTTTTTTAGTAAAAGCAGACTAAACCCGTAATCCTCAGCTCTAATACTTTTCGGATATAACGCTACTCTGTATATCCATGTTTTCTCTGCTTTGTTGTTACCGGGTATGTGAACCTTGTATAGATTTGGAAAAATCAGATGAATGGCATGATACCATGCAAAAGCATGTGCAAAAAATCCACCTTCAACTATCGGAATTCCACCGGCTACATCGCAGTTCTTCAACGTCTTTAAGATCTCTTTTATATAGTCTCTGTCGTAGTAGTTTTCAGAATCCCCCCAAATAACTACATCGTATCCGTTTTTTAAAGCGTATAGACAACCTTCAATCCTTGCAAATCCAGTACCTCCCAATTTATCTTGAACTTTAAATTTTACACCGTATTTTTCTGCAACCTCTTTTGAATTATCTTTAGATGCACCATCTAGCACTAAAATATCAAAATCCTTCACACTCTGGTTTAGGAGGGATTCCAAACACCTTTTAAGGTTATCTGCATTATCCTTGTTGAGTATTATTACTAAGGTTTTCATATCCACACCTTATGTAGTCAGCTAATTCCTTCGATTTCTTCCAAATTGCATCCATATTTAAGTATTCCCAATTCCCAAACCTTCCAAATGGAATTACTCTTCTTTTTGTTAGGAATTTCCTTAGGTTTTCAACAGATTTATAATTTTTATTATAAACAATGTATGCGTATTCCCACTCCCAAACACCATAGACGTCTAAATCGAAATCGAAACCCATTTTTCTTAAGCCGTCAATTACTTCATCTAAGACATTTTTTATTCTTTCATTTGGTTTTCTTGAGATTTCAGCGATTATACAACCCCTATTCTCCGGACACATGTTTGGGCTGTAGTTGCTTAGGAATGCTATTCTGTGGAAGATTATATCTTTATCTGGTACGTAAACCCAGTGGAAATCTGGTATTTTACCTCTAACACCTAATCCAACCACGGTTAAAGAGTTGTAATCCAAGTTCAAGTAGTCTTTCATCACTTTCCAATCTTTGAATAGCTTAACAGTTAAATCGATTGGAGCAGTAGAAACGACTAAATCACATACGAAGTCGTTGTTTAAAACAACTTTTCCATCTTCGATTGAGATCTTTTTTACCTTTTCATCAGTTCTTATCGTGCAATCTGCTAAGTCTGCAAGATTTCTTATGAGGGTTTCAATACCTCCACTTAGGGGATAGTAAAATCTGAGCTGATGGGTATATCCTTCAGTTGGAATCCCTACACAAGACTTTAAGATATCTTCAACTGGTGGATTCGGTACTCTTTCAATCCATTCAAGAGAAATCTCTCTTAAATCCCTCTTCCAAAGCTTCTCATTATAGGGCTTTAAGTACTTCTCTGTGATTGCCCTTCCAAAAACGTAGTAAAACCACTCAAGTAGATTAGACGGTTTCTTCAATTCTCCTCTCTCCCGCTTTAACAAGTTTTGGACGAAATCCATTAAAATTTCATACCTCTCGTTAGGGGAGAGCATGTATATCCCATTTTCAAATGGATATTTAATAAAATCGTTTTTATAATAAATAAATGTCCTTCTTCTATGTTCAACCACTTTACCGATTACGTTTACGATTTCTTGCAGAATCTTTGAATTCTTAGAAAACAAGACGTGTGAGCCTCCGATATCAAATGTAAATCCGCTTATTTTTTCACTCCTCAACAATCCTCCGATTTTCTTATTCGATTCGAATACTTCGACATCAAAACCTTTAAGCATGAAGGCAAGAGATAATCCAGACAATCCAGCACCTATTATTCCAATTTTCATTAGATTTTAACGAAATACTATTGCTATTTAAACTTACAGAAATATGGCTTTCTAAGCATTACAGCTTTTTTTATAGCGTTTATGAGATCTTTGCCATGTAAACCGTTTGCATCTACTGTTTCATCACTCATTAGGCAAGGTTTTATCTTTCCATCGGATGTAACTCTTATCCTATTGCAATGCATACAAAAATCGCAATTCGGCTTTACAAATTCTATTACACCTTTTTCAAGCCAATACTGTCTCCTGTTATGCATAGATCTTACTTTGACGGCATAAGCTCTCTTTGCATATCTCTTTTCAATTTCAGATATATCGTAATAGTATTTTTCAAGTTCTGGGATTTTTAGGAGTTCTATAACTTGAAGAATGGCTTTAACTCCGTTTTTGTTAAAGCTTGAAACGAATTCAAAGAGTTCATCAATCTCGTTATCGTTTATTCCCTTCAAGACAACCATGTTTACCTTTACTGGAGTTAAATCAGCATTACAAGCCTGTTCAATTCCATCTAAAACCCTATCTAAGTTGCCACTTGTTATAAATCTGTACTTTTCTGCATCGAGGGTATCTAAGCTTATGTTTACTCTGTCAAGCCCACATTCTTTGAGTTCATAGGCTTTGTCAGCTAAGAGAGTTCCATTCGTTGTCATCGAAACCTCTTTAAACTCTGGAAGGTTGAGCAGTATTTCTGGCAAATCCTTTCGTAAGAGGGGTTCTCCACCAGTAATCTTAACTTTTTTAATTCCTAACTCTTTAAAAACACTTGCAAGTTCAACAATTCTTTCAGCTGGAATTTCATTTCTGGGATTTTTTTCACCCTCTCTATGACAGTAAAAACACCTTAAATTGCATTTATTCGTTATAGCAATCCTTAAATTCGTTATAATCCTTCCATACCTATCTTTAAGCATAGCTCCTCAGCTCTCCTTAAATCTTCGATTGTGTTTATGTTGAAGAATGAGATTAAATCTTTATCGAATTCTCTGAGTTTCTCTACTGGATAAAAAACCGTGTTAAGCCTTTTAAATGGAGATATTATTTTCCTTTCATCTCTTTTTATCGACTTCTCTATTTCCTCAAGTGAAGAACTCGAATAAAAAGCTAATAAAGGTTCTGGATACTTATGCACTGGTATTAAAGCATCGCACCTAAGCCTTAAACCCTCTTTGTACAAATGCTCAACTAATGGTACTTTTATGAACGGCATGTCCACTGCTGTTACGATGCAATTCTCAAAGTACTTCAAAGCGGAGTGAATTCCAGCTAATGCTCCAAAATTTTTATATATATCACAAATAAAATCTACATCATAGATGTTTTTATACTTTTTAACTTGTTCTTCATCTCTACACACAAAAACCAAGTTGTACTTGCTAAACTTTTCAATTGCTATTTCTATCAGTTTTTTTCCGCAAAGTCTGATCTCTGCTTTTTCATTTCCAAGTCTTCTACCATATCCACCGATTAGTACTGCAATGTTCACGTTCAATGTTCGATACAGTAATATTTCTATAACTTTTTCTTATGGCTATGGAAGAACTGAAAAAGTTCAGAGAGATGGACATACCATATTCAAGAGTATTGAGTTCTATGTGCACAGTTCCGCACCCTTATGCTGTAAAAGCTCATATCATGTTTTTAGAAACGAATTTGGGAGATCCCGGAATATTTAAAGGAACGAAGATGCTTGAAAGAGAAGTAATCTCAATGCTTGGAAGAATTTTACACAACGAGAACGCTGCTGGATACATATGCTCTGGAGGAACTGAAGCAAATATTCAAGCTATAAGGGCAGCGAGAAACTTGCATAGAAAGAGAAATCCGAATATAGTTGTTCCAAAGTCTGCCCATTTCTCATTTGATAAGATTGGGGATATCCTTTGTTTAGAGGTAAGAAAAGCTGGACTTGATAAAGATTATAGAGTTAATCTGGCTGAAGTTGAATCGTTAATCGATGATAATACTGTTGCAATAGTTGGAATTGCTGGAACAACTGAATTAGGACAAATAGATCCAATAGTAGAGCTTTCTAAGATCGCTGTTGAGAGGGGTGTTGAACTACATGTAGATGCAGCCTTTGGTGGCTTAGTTATACCGTTTATGGATGATCCGTATCCTTTCGATTTCCAAAACGAAGGTGTTAGCTCTATAACTGTCGATCCACATAAAATGGGTATGGCTACTATTCCGGCTGGAGGACTGTTGTTCAAAGATGAGAGATACCTAAAGGCTTTAGAGGTTGAGACACCTTATCTGACTTCTAAGGCACAGTACACGCTAACGGGAACTCGTCCAGGGACAGGAGTAGCTTCAACTTATGCAGTGCTAAAGTATTTGGGATTTAATGGATTAAGAGAAATTGTAAAACAATGTTTAAGAAATACGAAGATATTGCTTGAAGAGATGGTTAATTTAGGATTTGAGCCAGTTATAGAACCAGTTATGAACGTCGTTGCATTTAAAACAGATAAGGCTGAGAAGATAAAGTCTGAATTGTACAAGAGAAACTGGGTTATCTCAACCATAAGAGAGCCAAGAGCTATTAGGTTTGTCGTTATGCCTCACGTAACTGAAGAAGTAATTAAAGATTTCATATCTGAGCTTAGAGAAGTCTTAAGGATTTTATAACCTCAGAAATCGGCAAATTCATCACTTCTCAGTCTGTCTTTTTCTTCATCGGCTAAAATATGTTTTATAGGTATCTTTATTAAGTTTTGCGAGTGGTTTAATGAGATTAATATAAATTGTGGATTTATTTTACATCATCAGTAATTCTTTTATTTGTTTGGATATTTTATAGATTATG
>CAZFII010000048.1:0-1369 GCA_964518925.1 uncultured archaeon | reverse complement strand
GAGCTTAAAGATTTAGCAAGAAGTTGCAAAGAGATAGTTGAATTTTGGGAAGAGTTAAAGCGTAAATGCGACGGATTAACGTTTAAAGATTTACAGGAGGATTTCGATTACAGTACTGTTTTGTTGGGTGGAGTTGATTCCAGCGGAGAATACAAAGATTAGGAGTTATATACGGCGTTGAATTATACAAAACATTTATATATCTACTTGTATATGTAATGTTATGCAAGATTATTATTCAGTTGAAAGATGGTATGACTTTATAAAGACAAAAATAGCACCTATAAGAGATTACAGTCAAGCCATTGTAAATTTTTGGAAATTGTTAAAGAGTTTAGATGGAAAGGATATATGTAATGTTTTAAAAGAATATCCAAAGCTAAGAGTCGTATTTTTAGGCGGTGTTGGTGAGAATGGATACAGCGAAAACAGCTTTGCAAATGCGATCAGAGAGATATTTGGAGCTAAAATTACGGATTTAAAGGCTTATTTCTCCTTTGTAGCACAAGATTTAGAGCCAGCAGTTCCGATAGGAGTTAGGAAGACAGAAATTTTAGGGTGTATTGAACTGATAAAAGATGTTGCAAATTTAATAATCGATAAAGCTGGTGTAGATGTTAAAGAAAACGATAAACTGCAAGAAGAATACGTGAACAATCCAGAAAAGATTTTTGAAGGATTGTTGAAGTTTTTACAGCACTGTATAAACGTTTGTGTGGGATTTGATGAATATATGACCTTTGTTTGGAATATCAGAAAGATTACCAAGAGATATTTAAACTTAGTCTTTCCAGAAACGAAAAAGAATGAAAACTTTAAGTTCCTAAGAGAGTTTCTTGGACTTACGGAGCTATTCGTTCCAGATGTTGATGATGCAAGTTTGAGAGATGAATATACGATTTACGGTTTTCCTGATGTATATACCAATGTGGATACAAATGACTCATTTTGGTGGGCAAACTGGTTTGAGCAGTGTTCAGAAATAATTCGGAACGCCAAGACTATTGGTGGCTTGTTGCTGTGGTTAAATAGGCTTATTTGGAAACTAATCTGTGGGTATCATAGTATTGAGATATCTCACGGCTATAAAATTGAACTTGAAAGAGTTTTGGGAGATGATAGCATAGTTTGTCTATTAGATGAGTATCTGAAAGCTTGTAAAGAAGAGCTAGTTAGACTTAATTGGAAAAAAGATGACATCTATCTACATAACTTTTTTAGGTTTTCAGAAGATAGTTATGGTAAATATATTGGTACAATTGATAGGACATCCATTAAAAACAAAAACGGCATAGTAGTTTCAAGACTCTTTGGATTTCTTGACCAAATAGCACCAGCATTATTCTTAGGTGTTTATGAGCTTGTATTC
>CAZFII010000047.1:0-7799 GCA_964518925.1 uncultured archaeon | reverse complement strand
AATCCCGGCGGGCTCATAACCCGCAGATCCGTGGTTCAAATCCACGCCCCGCTATTATTGCTTTGTAAAAATAAAAATTTTAACCTTCAACTTGTTTCTGTAATTCCATCGCTCTCTTTTTAATATTTGCAAAGTATATCGCAAATGGTCTATATGCAAGATGAGACCACTTTGCAAATGGGACTTCAAGAGCTAGTAGTGGAACTACTAATGCGAGATGTACTGCAAACGCATAATAAGTTGGAATTGGCCAATCGAGTTCCATGAATATCCTAACCAATAAACCTGTAAAGGTAGTTAACCAGAGCAAAATCAGAAACATCCAGTCAGTGGAATGGGAATACTGATGATAAGGTTGCTTCTTTCTAATCCTACCAATCATCGCAACAGTAGTAGCATAGAGTATGGCAAACGTAGCGTAACTCCAAAACAGTTTTGCAGGATGCCACGCTGGGGGTGGAGTATTCGTTAAAGACCACTTCGTAAACAAATCGATTTGCACCAATATAAAGGCTACAGAATATCCAGTCATGACCAATATGTGGTTTCTCCACTGAGACTTAATACCAGATTTAGGATCGCTACAGAGTCTGAGTCTCATCTGAGTGAAGAAATGAACGGCTAAAGTCTTTATTTCTTTGATGTATAGAGAGAATGGGATTTTCACGTTTACATCTTTCATTGTAAACTTGTACATTCGGTATATATTCGTGAGGAGTATCACAGCCAAAATCGTACCAAAGACATAACCAGCTGGATGAACGATCTCTGCTGGAGCAAAGGTTTCCAATTCCGTATGAGTAGTTACGATTGGGCCATGGAAAAAGTATATTATCCCAAGTGTTGCAAAAAATAGAATTAAAACGGAGATAATTTCGTTTATCTTTGACTTGTACAACCATCTTGAGAATCCTGTCCAATCGTAAGAAGTTATCAAATACCTTCTAACTGCCATCATGGTTTCTCCTGGACTTGCTTGCCTTGGACAAGTATTTGTACATTCACCGCAGTAGTAGCAAAGCCATGGCTCTAATGACGATTTTATTTTATCTACTAAACCTAACTGTACATACCTTATTATCTTTCTTGGAAAGCTCTCCTCATTTGATGTTAATGGACATATAGCAGTGCAATTACCACAGTTAAAGCACTCTGTGACTTTTTCAGCACCAAACTCCTTTAACGTCGTTACAAAATCGGGATTAACTATCATTCTTCCTCCTCCTCTTTAACCTCTTTAGCCAACCCATACTTGTAGTATCCATCAACTTCCTCGCCAGCAACGATTTGCCCGTACTTCCACAGCGTCATAACGTACCACGTAACAACTCCTGTCGGCATGTTAAGCTCGGCTGCGATCTCTGGAATCGTTTTTGGCCCAGATTTTAGACATTCAGTTATCTGCTTTATTATCTTTCTCTGCTCTTTTGATCTCTCAATAGCCTCTTTTCTCGGCTTTACACCCTTTTCTCTTAGTTTCTTAACTGTAAGCTCCTTTTTAGCTTCGGCCATTTACTCACCACCTACAATTTCTATCATCTTTTCAAGTTGATCGTAGTAGTATCCCCTCAGATTTATCGCCTTGTTTGGACAAACTCCACCACACGCTCCGCATCCCTTACATAAAGCCTCGTTTATAACCGCTTTTCCATCTTTTATGCTTATAGCACTCGCTGGACATTCTTCAACACATTCTCCACATCCGTCACACTTCTCTGGATCTACTTCAGCTATGAACGGTTCAAGCTCCGCATAACCTTTTATGAGGTATGTATTTGCTTTCGCAGCCGCTGCTGATGCTGATGCCGTTGCTTCTACAGTATCTTTTGGACCTTGACAAGTCCCAGCTATGAGAACGCCTGCAATTGCAGTTTCAACAGGCCTCAGTTTTGGATGTACCTCTTGGAGGAATCCATCTCTACTAAACGGAACTCTTAACATTGTAAAGACTTCGCTCATCTCTGGCTCCATTCCTACAGAGAGAACAACGAGATCAGTTGGAATTTCAAGCTCTTCACCACCAGTAAGCATATCTTTAACTTTAACTATCAGTTTATCTCCTCTCTTTTCAACAACTGGCGGCTCCTCTGGATCGTATCTTATAAATAAAACTCGATTCCTTCCAGCTTCCTCGTAGTACTTCTCGTATTTACCGTAAGCTCTTATATCTCTGTAAACGTGATATATCCTTATATCTTTGAACTTTTCTAAAGCTGCGAGAGATGCATTTAGAGTTGCAACACAGCAGTATCTTGAGCAGTATTCATGTTCTTCACATCTGCTACCAACACAGTATATGAACAAGATGTCCTTAATCTCTTTTCCATTGTACACGAGTTTATCATCTGATAATGCAAGCAATCTTTCGAATACTGGGAGTGTTATAACTTCATCGTAAACCTTGTACCCGAATTCTCCTTCTTTTGGCTCATAAGGTTTGAATCCAGTTGCCAGTATTATTAGGCTACCGTTTAACTCTACTACTTCAGGTTGCTGGTTGAAGTCTGGGTTACATTCACCACATTTTGTGCATGCATCGATATCTATGACTGGCATATCGGGATAGCTGAATTCTCTTTTGTATATCGCTTTCCTCTTTGTTAGACCATAGTTAAACTCATCTGGAACCTCAACTGGACACTTGTCCATTAATTCCTCACTTTTCTCAGTAACGTATCTCGGATTTATCCTTATCTTAACTTTAAAATCTCCTAAAGCTCCTTCAGCAGAGATAACCTCAGCGTTCGTGTAGACCTTTATATTTGGATATTTCTTTATCTCCTCAACCAGTTCTTTTACTATTTCGTATCCACTCTTTCCAGATGGGTACAGCTTGTATATCTGTGCTGCTCTACCTCCAAGAAACGGAGATTTCTCAACAAGATGGACGATTGATCCAGCTCTTGCAAGATCGATTGCACATCTCATTCCAGCAATTCCACCGCCAATTACAATTGCCTCTTTTTTCATGTCCAATCTTATTGGCTGGAGTTCTCTTGCAAGACTAACCTTCGCTATAGCAGTCTTCACAATCCATATAGCTTTTCTAGTCGCTGCCTCCTTATCATCTGAATGTACCCATGAACAGTGTTCTCTGATACATACGTGCTCAACGAGATACGGATTCAAACCAGCAGATTTTGCAGCATCTCTAAAAGTCTTTTCGTGTAAATGCGGTGAGCACGAAGCTACAACTACACCATCCAAGTTTAAATTCTTTATATCCTCCTTTATAAGTTCCTGCCCAGCTTCGGAACACATGAAAACGAAATCTCTTGCAACAGCAACTCCCGGCAAATCTTTTACAGCTTCAACAACCTTTTTAACGTCGACGTAATCGGATATGTTTCCACCACAATGACAGACGTAAACACCAATCCTTTTCCTCAACCTTTCACCTCCTTAAGATAAGCCATGCACTGAGCTGCCGCAGCGGAAGCTTCAGCGATTGTGTCTGGAATATCCTTTGGACAAGTTGCAGTTCCCGCTACGAATATCCCTTCAACATTTGTAAGCGCTGGATTGGTATTCTCCTCCGGCTGAGATACAAATCCGTAGTCATCCACGTTTACTCCAAGGATCTTTGCAACTTCTGGATTTGCAAGTAAACCAACGGACAGAACGACTAAATCGTATTCCTCTTCTATTAGCTCCCCGGTTTCAGTGTTTTCAGCTATTATAACTGGGTTCCCGTTTCTATTTTCGATTTTAGCAACCTTACCTCTCACAAAGTTAACACCAAGCTCCTTTACCATGTTGTAGAACTCTTCAAAACCCTTTCCAAATGCTCTGATATCCATGTAGTATATCGTAGCTTCACCGAATGGAACTGCTGAAGTGTAGAGTAGAGCCTGCTTTATAGAATACATGCAGCACACTCTTGAACATAGTGGATTTCCAACGGATTTGTCTCTTGAACCAGTGCAGAGAACCCAAGCAACCCTCTCTGGAACTTTACCATCTCCAGGTCTTACAAAAGCATTGTATGGTCTTGAGGGTGCAAGAAGTCTCTCCATCTGCATAGCGTGTATTACATTCGGATTTCCATCGACTTGTATAGCCTTTAAGCTTCCAGTGTATCCGTACTCAACCTTCTTTTCAGGTGGGAATAGGTTGAATCCAGTTGCGATTATTATAGCATAGGTCTCCACTTCAATCTCTTCAGGCTCCTGAAGGAAGTTTATAGCATCCTTTGGACAAGCTCTCTCACATCTTCCGCACATTATACAGTTTTCCAAATCTATTAGAGCTTTCTTGGGAGTTGCCATTTCAAATGGAATGTATATAGCTTTCCTTCCAATTAATCCATACTCGAACTCCTTTGGGACTAAAACTGGACAGACTTGCTCACATCTACCACATCCAATACATGCATCCTCATCCACGTACCTCGGCTTTTTCAGTATCTTAACCTTAAACTTCTTTCCAACTTTTTCTATTCCTTTAACTTCAGAGTACGTCAACAACTTTATCCTTGGATGAGCTGCGGCTGCGGCCATCTTTGGAGTTGTTATACACCCTGCACAGTCTGTAGTGGGAAATACCTTGCTCAGTTGAATCATGTGTCCTCCAATGCTTGGTTCCTTCTCAACTAATAAAACTTCAAAACCAGCATCTCCAAGAGTTAACGATGCCTCTATTCCAGCAATTCCACCGCCAATTACAACGACGTCGTATTGCATGTTCATCCACCTTCGATGATTTCCTCTAATCTCTTAATGGACTCAATAATCGTTTCAACACACGTTGAACATACACCAGATAGGAGAAGTCTGTTCCTGTCTATTCCGTGTTTATCTAAGAGCTCGTAAGCCTTTTCAATCCTCTTAGCAGTTTTACTAACGCACTCTTCACCCATGAATGGGCAATCAGGTCCACTCGATGCAACGAAAACAGCATCAAATCCAGACTTAAATGCGTGTAAGATTAAATCTGGTCTGATCATACTTGCACAGGGAATTCTGATAATAACAGTATTTGGATAGTAGTGAACGTGTAAAAGCCCCGCTTGATCTAATGCTCTATAAGCCATCTCAGCAGCAAAAATTAAAATTTTGTGAGTCATAATGATTACTCCAATTTTTACTTAACTCTCTTCACGAAATGTCTGTCGTATCCACCAGCATCAAAGAAGCCTAAATATTCCCATCTCCCCTTTGACCTCTCACACATCGTCGCCAAGTCATGTCTTGTTCCATGATCACTCGATAAAAGCTCAAGAATTTGTCCAGGCTTAACCTTTGTTCCCAAAGCCTTTTTTGCTTCGAGCATTGGTCCGGGACATGATTGTCCTCTTGCATCCACAACAACATCAGGCTTAATCTTCTCAACCTCTTCTTTCGTTAACTGTTTCACGATTTCACCCCCTAGAACGATAAGTAAATCGTCATTTATTAACTTTGCTTTGTTTATTAAATTTACGTAATTGGATAGAAAAATTAATATGTTCGTGAACTTAAAAAGAGACATGCCAGAATTTGTAGCAATATCTATATTTACTGACAGATACTTCGACCACGCAGTAGAACTCACAAAAGCTCTAAAAAAACTGGGAAGCGATGTAAAGATCTTTATATCTGGAGAGGGAACGAAAAATGTGAAACATCAGAGGTTTAAAGAGCTGCTCGAAACTGCTGGATCTGAAAACGTATTCATATGTGAAGCAAGCTATAGGAGGTATGTAGGAGAAAATATGGAAAAATTAAGGGAAGCACAGTCGCCAGTTGAAGGTGTTCCGTATAAGAATTGGGTTACCCAAGCTAAGAACGCTGAGTTTTTAAAAGATGCGGATAAGTACGTGGTGTTTTAGATGAAGGGGAAGGAGGAGTATATTGCGGTTATAGCGAAGGATAAGGAATCTCAATTCGAAGCTCTAAGAGTTGCACTTGGAGCAGTACTTGAAGACCACAAAGTAGATCTCTACATTCTTAACCACAAGCTCGACTTCGATTACATGAAGAAGATATGCGAAGAATGCGATGAGGAATTCAAAGACAACCTAGAGTTCATGACGGATATGGGCGGAAATCTATACTCAAACGTAAAGGAGAACGAGGAATACGGATTTAAGACTTTAAGCTTAGAAGAGATAATAAATAAGCTAAAGGAGTATAGCGTAATAATTCCATACTGAGGTGATAAAATTGAAACTCGTTTACATATACAGATCTGAGCCAGATGAGACGACGAAGAAGATTGCCGAAGAACTTGCGAAGGGGAACGAAGTATTCGAATTCAAACTTTACGAAAGTGTTGACTACGAGGAGCTTGCGAAAAAGATAATTGAATGCGATAAGGTTATCTGCTGGTGGTAGATTTTTTTAAAGCTTTTTCTATTGCTTTTTCAACTGCTTTTTTGTGAGCTCTTGCAGCTTTATGTATCCCGCCGTTTAACCCTCTTTTGGCCATACATGGGTATATCTGTGTATAATAACCAGCTTTAGTTGGTGCTTCTTCTATGCTTAAACCTTTGATCTTCTCTGCAACGAAATAAGTAGCTCCACAAAAAGCAGATCTTATAACCTTTACATCTTTGATTTTTCCATTCTCTATTTCTACTTCTACTTCTGGACTACCAAAATGCTTGAAAAACTCTGAAAATCTTTCATCCTTTATATCTGGGATTGCACAGCATATCTCATCCCATAGAACAGTTACACCTCTCTTCTTTCCCTCTTCTTTTAGTTGAGCGTAGGATCCACTTTCAGCTCCACCAGAGACTATTAGTAAACCAATACCTCTCTCAGATGCCAATTTTACAAGTTCAAGGTTTATATCTGGATGAAACGCAAAGGAAATTATCATGTCTGGTTTAAAGTCTTCTGGTATTTTTAAGTAATCAGATGGATTTTCTATAAGTTCTGGAAGGTTTTCTGGTATTTCATAAACTACGATGTCAAAGAATTTAGAGAACATCTCTATATCCTTTTTCCTTTTGCCTTTTCTCGTTACGATTCCTACTTTCATGATAACAACTCCTCTAATCTTCTCTTTATCTCTTTAAAGGGTTTCAAATCGCAAACCTTATACGGTGGAATATTTTCTAAATCAGCTTTTATAAAGCATCCATTAAAGGGAATATAACCGAGGATTGGATACTTTATCGACTCTATCAACCTTTTAGCTAAATCAGATTCGATGTACTTATTTACAACTACGGCAATTCTCTCTATTCCTATGTCCTTGCTTAGTCTTTCTATTCTCTCCAATGTTTCCACTGCTCTCGTTCCCGGTTCAACAACTGCTATAAGTAGATCTACACCCCTTGCAGTACCTCTGCCTAAGTGTTCTATTCCAGCTTCCATATCCAATATTAGAACGTCTCTCCGCTTGAATATAGCATGCCTCAGTATTGCCCTCAAAAAAGCATTCTGTGGACAGAAACAACCTTCTCCCCCTTTTTCAATAGTTCCTAAAACTAAAACTCTAACACCATCCTCGTTGTAAACAGAATACGCTTCAAATATGTCATCAACTTTTGGATTTAACTTGTAAGTGCCTAAAGGCCCTATAACCCTTTCCTCTATTATTTCGTGTAACTCGGATAGAGGCTTTATCTTTTGTTTGATTCCTAGGGCAGATGGTAAATTTATATCTGGATCACAGTCTATGGCTGTAACCGTATAACCATCTTTAGCAAATAAATGCGCTAATACAGCTGCAAGTGTTGTTTTTCCGACTCCTCCTTTTCCAGATATCGCTATTTTCATAGAACTTAAAAAGTTTAAATGGTTAGATAAACCTTAGCTTAGAGAGAGGGTAAGAACTTATATATAATCTTTACTCACACGACAAGCTCA
>CAZFII010000046.1:0-7866 GCA_964518925.1 uncultured archaeon | reverse complement strand
ACTAGTGTTAAGAATGACGATGACAAATGCTACTAAGTACAGTATTAAAACGAAAACAATTGCTTTAAACCTAATTTCAAGCAGTATTTCGGATTCTTTTCTTCCAGCTTTTACATCATCTTCCACATCATTTATATGATTCCATAGGTTTATTGCAGAGAAATAGGTCGAAACAAAGAGTAAAGAAACTAAAAAGTTGATAAAACTACCCCTAGAGAGTGCAAACGCTAAAAATGGTATGATTGGATATGGGTATATTATGGATGGTGGTGTTGCTCCAAGTTTTATCAGTTTTAAAAATATTTTAAAAGATTTCATAAAAATCTACATTGAAAATTTTAAGCCATATAGATCTTTATCTTCTTGAACACTTCCTCGAACTTCTTCTTCTCGTCCATCTCCACCACCAAAGTGTTATCTATTTTCATCTTATTTAAATTTTTCGATTTTTATAATAATAATTATAAGTATACTCATTAATGAAATTTATTATATTATATTTAATTTTTCTTTATAGTTTCATCATAGTAATTGTAACACTGATGTAATACTTAAACTTTTTTAATTACAGATTTGAAATCAAAAAAAATTAATCAACTTACAACCTTACTAAATCGATGTTTACAGTGAGAGTTGAAAAAGTAATAAGACATAGCAGCGAGATATCGACGATATATTTCAACAAAACTCTTAGATCTTACCCGGGGCAATTCGTAATGGTGAACGTTATAGGATACGAGGAGATTCCGCTTAGCCTATCTTCACCGAGATCGATAACCGTCAAAGCCGTAGGAGAAACTACGAAAGCATTGGTATCGATAGAAGCTGGAAGTTTGCTGGGAATTAGAGGCCCTTTTGGAAAGCCGTTTACTCCCGCAGATAAGGCTTTGATAGTAGCTGGAGGAATTGGGATTGCTCCGCTCAGATACCTCTACCACTACTTAAAGCGATTAGATGCTGAAGTTAGAGTTTTATACGGTGCTAAAACATCTGACGAGCTGATTTGGGTTGACGAATTTGAAGATATTGAAATCTCGACTGAAGATGGAAGCTTTGGGAAAAAAGGACTTGTAACGGATTTGCTCAAAAAAGAGAACTTAAAAAGATATGAAAGGATTTACTGCTGTGGAAAAGAGGAGATGATGAAAAGTGTCTATGAAATTCTGAAAAAGATGAACTGTTTGAAAAAAGCTGAATTCTCACTTGAAAGATATATCAGATGCGGGATAGGAGTTTGCGGTTCTTGTGTTGTAAACGGTTTAAGGGTTTGCACGGACGGGCCAGTTTTTAAAGCCTATGAGCTATCATGGTAGTCAATATCCTCTTCTCTATTTCCTTCGGTAGCGGAATAACTCCATTAAAATCTTCTCTTAGATAGTTTAAAGCAAGTATCGATGCCGAAAAAGTTCTGTCCATCACTTCAATCGGCGTTCCATTTGCTATCGCAAGATTCGCTGCATATCCATCTGCAACTAGGTAGTATTCGATTTCGTTGTATCTGTACTTCTTTACACCGTTGTAATCTGCAACTAATTCTCCAGCCGGCTCTATCTCCATTTCTGCACCTAAGTTCAATAGAATCGCCCCATCTCTTATACTTGAGTCCTTAATCTTTAAAACGCCTCTTACTCCAGTACAAGTTACAACTATATCTGCATCGAAACTATTAGCTATTTCGAATCCTTCATATAGAGCTTCAAGCATTTTAGATTCTGAAATGTCAAAAACCTTAACCTTACATCCCAAAGCCTTTAGGAGTCTTGCACAACCCCTCCCAACCCTTCCAAATCCGATTACAACGACATCTTTTCCCGGAAGGTAAACGTTTAACCTCATCAAAGCATCGAGCAAACCGAAAGCAGTTCCATAAGTGTTTTCACCAATTCCCTTTAACGTTGATGAGTCAACGGATATAGCCTTAACTCCTTCAAACCTTTTTAGTATCTCTTCTCCAGTTTTCGTGAGTTCTACAACACTTATACTTCTCCTATGCTTTAAAGCAGTCCTTGATAGAACTGCTGCACAATCCAAGAAGTACTTTGCATTAATAGCTTTTTTTCTGTTCACAACATCGATCCCTCTATCTCTAAGCCACTCTACTGCCTTTTCCTTTACAGCGATTCCATCAAAATCTGTAGCGATTACGTTTGTGTACTTAGAAAGTTCATAAATCAGAACTGCGGTTTTATACTCTAAAGGAATACAAATAGCAACTTCTTCAACCTCAACTTCTTTTGCAAAAATCTTAACTAATTTCATTCTATCGTAATACCAGTCAACGTTTATCTCCATTCAAAACACCTCTTTATTGCAAATGGTATCATTTCTATCAGTTGAGTAGCAGTAAAATTGTATCCGTACTTTTCGAAGCACATATCTCCAGCGAATCCATTCAGAAATGCTGAAGCACACGCTGTATGAAATGCATCATCGTTACAAAAGAGTGCACCGCAGATCCCAGCTAGTACATCTCCAGTACCGCCTACAGTCATTCCAGCGTTTCCACTTTTATTTTTCTTGAGTCTAAATCCATCCGTTATCAAGTCGACTTTACTTTTAAGTAGTATTACGCATTTTAGTTTTTCAGCAGTTTTCATCAGATTCTCTTCAGTTACTTCACCAAATACTTTTTTAAATTCACCCTTATGTGGTGTCATTATACATTCTATTCCTTCTGGGATTTCTCTAACTATTCCATCTGCATCTAAAACAGCTTTTTTTACATGTTTTAACAATTCCTCAACGAAATCTTTAAATTCATCGTTTTTTCCTACACCCATTCCAATAACTACTACATCGTGTTTTTTTGCAAGCTCCACTGCTTCATTCAAGTTCTTTAGAGTTATTGCATCTCCCTTCAGACCTCTAACTATTAAATTCGGGCTGAAGCTAGCTACAATACTTCTTATAACCTCTGGAACTGCTGTTGTAACTATATCTGCACCAGAAGCGTAAGCTGCTAGGCTTGCTAAAGCTGGAGCACCAGTGTATTCTCCGCCACCGATAACTAAAACCCTTCCGTGCATACCCTTATGGGCTTCGGGATTTCTCCTATAGCTTGTAACTACATCTCCAACTCCACAAAGGTTTTCAAACTCTTTTGGAATACCTATATCTTTAACGACTAATTCTCCAACAATATCTCTGGCTTTTAACAGTCCCGGCTTTGCTTTGTGAAATGTTACAGTCAGATCAGCTTTTATAGCATTGTTGTAATATCCAGTATCCGGATCTAAGCCCGTAGGCAAATCTACGGCTACAACAAAGCAATCCTTCGAATTTATAATCTCTACAGCTGATCTAAATGGTTCTCTTAGTTCACCTCTAACACCAGTTCCAAGCATAGCATCCACAACTACATCTGCATCAAAATCTGGGATTTTTCTGATCTCTTTAACTTTTATTTCAGATTTCTTTAAAATTTCAAAGTTTCTCTTAGCGATATCTGTTCTAATCTCTGAGGATTTTCCCAACAAAAAAACCTCAACTTCAAAATCCTTTAAATGCCTCGCAGCAACAAAACCATCGCCACCGTTGTTTCCAAGTCCAGCAAAAACGACTACCTTTCCACTTTTGAACCTCTTAGCGATTTCATCTGCAACAGCTTTACCAGCATTCTCCATTAGCTGAAGTCGACTTAATCCGAAGTATTCACAGTTTATATCTAATATCTGCATGTCTCTTGATGTGATAACCTCCATGTTCAGAGATCTACAGAAATCTTAAAATATTTTTGTCATAAATTCACGATTTGACCTCCTCCCCGCCCTTCACGACACGGAGAACTCCGTCACGAGACGGAGCGAGGTTACGGTCGAACCGCATAACCATAAAATTTATAAATACTTGTCTATAGGGTGTTATATGAACCCCGAAATACTTAATTATTTAGCAGGAATATTTGATGGAGAAGGAACAGTAAGTGTTCAAGTTTTTAAAGACAATAGGCATAGATATGGAATAAGGATAAAACCATATATACAGTTTGCAATATCTAAAGATGATGCAGATGTAATAGATCTTTTCAAGAAATATATCCCAGTAAAGTGGGTTGTGGGGTTTTATGAGAGTAGAAACATAATACATATAAGAATTGAAGATTTAGATGGTATTAGGAAATTTATAGAGGTTTTATCACCATATATTCGTTTACCATCTACTAAAAAGAAGGTGGAAATAATGTCTAAGATTCTACAAAAAATGAATAAACACAGAAAACCCTACTCAAAGGAAGAATTTCTAGAATTACTTATGTTGGCTAAAGAGTTAAGAATGTTACAAAAAAGAAGAAATTTCAAAAAAATTACAAATATAGACGAAATAATTTCAAAAATTAAGGAAGAAGGTTAAAATGTTTGTTTGTAAGAAATGTAGGTTAAAATTAGATAGAGATTTAAACGCTTCGAGAAATATAGCCAAGCGAGGTTTCCGCGCGGAGGTGGTATTATGAATTTGCAATCGATTTACAAAATCCTTGAGAACCACAACGAGATGATAAAGAACTCTATCCCGCTTATAGCTAGTGAAAACGTTACATCCTTAGCTGTTAGGAGGTGTTACATTTCAGACTTTGGACATAGATATGCCGAGGGAAAGGTTGATGAGAGGTTTTATCAAGGATGCAAATACATTGATGAAATCGAAAGGATTGCAATAGATTTAACAAAAAAACTTTTTGAAGTAGAATACGCAAACGTTCAACCGATTTCAGGAGTTGTTGCAAATATCGCAGCCTTTTTTGCGTTTACAAGTATTGGAGATAAGATCATGAGTATTTCTATTCCATGCGGTGGGCATGTAAGCCACAATAAGATGTCTGCTGCTGGATTAAGAGGCTTAAACGTCTTACATTTTCCCTTTGATTTCGAAATATTAAACATAGATGTAGATGAAACGAAAAGAGTTGCATTGAAGGAAAGACCAAAGCTTTTCATTCTGGGTTCAAGCTTGATACTCTTCAGACAACCAGTTAAGGAGATAAAAGAAATAGCAGATGAAATAGATGCAAAAGTCATGTACGATGCAAGTCATGTATTAGGTTTAATAGCTGGAAAGGCTTTTCAACATCCAATAAAAGAAGGAGCAGATGTTTTAACTGCTTCAACTCATAAGACGTTTTTTGGGCCTCAAAGGGCTGTAATCCTTGCAAAGGGCGAATATGCAGATGTAATTGACAAAGCTGTGTTTCCGGGAGTCGTTAGCAATCACCACTTAAACACGTTAGCCGGTTACGTTGTAGCTTTGCTCGAAATGCTTGAATTCGGTGAAGCATATGCAAAACAAGTTGTAAAAAATGCTAAAAAACTTGCAGAGAGGCTTTACGAACTAGGTTACAAGGTTTTAGGTGAAAAACTTGGATTCACCGAAACACATCAAGTTGCCGTTGATGTAAGGGATCTCGGAGGAGGAGATGTAGTTGCGAAAAAGCTTGAAAGAGTTGGAATAATATTGAATAAGAATCTTTTACCATGGGATAGCTTAGATGACGTTCAAAATCCATCTGGCATAAGGATTGGAGTTCAAGAGGTTACGAGACTTGGAATGAAGGAGAGTGAGATGGAATACATAGCTGAGTTAATAGATAAAACCATAAGAAACAAAAGTAGCGAAGAGGAGATAAGAAGAGAGATAGAAGAGTTCAAAAAAGACTTTAATACCGTTAAGTATACGTTTGAGGAGTGTGATGCTTACAGTTTACCAGAGTTATGATTGATGAAAGCTTAGATGTAGAAAAAATCAGGCAGGAGATAAGATCGATAAATCCAAGCTTATATGAAAGGTTAGTCAAAATAGACAACTCCGATGAATTTTTTAAATACATGGCTAAACCCATCAGAAGAAGTATTAGGGTTAACACGTTAAAAGCTGATATCGATTACGTAGTTAAGAGACTTGAAGATATAATTGTTGATAGAGTTCCTTGGTGTAATGAAGGTTTTTTTGTAAACACGGATGAATTCGGTAAAATTCCTGAACATCAGCTTGGCATAGTATTTGCTCAAGAAGCTTCATCGATGATTCCACCAGTTGTCATGGAATTAAAGCCAAATCTGAAAGTTTTAGATATCGCTGCTGCTCCCGGAGCAAAAACCACGCAAATCGCTCAGTACATGGAAAACAAAGGCTGTATTATAGCAAATGATGTAAAGTATTCGAGACTAAACATCTTGATTTCAAACCTTCAGAAATGTGGTGTCTTGATAGCAAGGGTTACGATGAAAGATGGGAGATACTTTGCAAGGTTTGAGAACAGGTTTGATGCCGTATTAGTGGATGTTCCATGCAGTAACATCGGTATGATCAGAAAAAATTACAAGTACATAAAACTCTGGAGTTTGAAGGAGAGCTATTCTCTTTCAAGGCTTCAAAAAGAGTTGTTAATCGCAGCCTACAAAGCCGTTAAGCCTGATGGAATTGTAGTCTATTCAACTTGTACACTCGATCCAATTGAAAATGAAGAGGTAGTAGACTACTTGTTAAGAAATACGAATGCTGAAATAGAGGATATAAAGCTTCCAATAAAGCGAAGAAAACCGTTTATTACGTTTAATGGGAAAGAGTACTTGAACGAAGTTAAGAAGTGTTTAAGGATACACCCACAGGACAACGACACCGAAGGATTTTTTGTAGCAAAAATAGTGAAAAAAGTATGAGATTAAAAGATGTAATTGCCGAACTCTTGAAGAAGCAGTTTGGAATCGATAAAGAGGATTTTTACAAGCTTGAATTGGAATTCGAGGAGAGAGGTAAACATAGAATTTATGCATACAAGAAATGTGATATAAATGTTGAGTTTTATCATTACGGGATATACTTTGGAACACTTGAGAAGGATGGCTTAAGGCTTTCGATTGAGGGTAGTGATATAATTGGCAGAATTGCGAAAAAGGGTGTAATAGAGATTGATGACGAGAGAGCTATCAGATGGCTTAAAGGTGAAGACATCGAAGCTAATGTGAAAGGGTATGCGATAGTTAAATGGGGTAATTACTTTTTAGGCTGCGGAAAGGGAAATGGGAAGATTTTGAGGAATTACGTTCCAAAGGAGAGAAGATTAAAGGTGTAACGTGATTTAAAGAACTTCTATAGGTGTCTGGTTAATCACCGTTATAGAGTTCATAGGTTTTTTATATTTTCAAACATTAACAGATTTGAAGACCTAAATCCTTGAGCAAATGAGACACCATATTGTAGCCAATTTAAATACCTCATCAACAATGTTACATCACCACCGTAGATGAGTCCTAATGATATGCTCTCCGATGAATTCCAATGGCCTTGTGCGAATATAAATTTCCACATACTCACACTATGTCCAAACCCTAGTCTAAACTACATAAGTTATAAACCGTTCTCTCCTCAAGGTGGTTTAAGTAACAAGTTCTCCTTTCTGGGAGCTTTTGCAAGGAGTAGTATTCTGTTGGCTAAAGCCTTTAAAGGCTTTCGGGTTTTTAAAGCTGAACATGTCCCTATTACAAAAATAAATAAATATCAAAAATAACATCAAATTATGCAATCTGTAAAGGAAATCGTTAAGAAGCTTAAAGTCTTCGAAAGAAACAAAATACCCATTGAAGTAAAAATATTTGGTATAGCAACCTATATTCAAACTTCTTCAGTAAGAAGAACTGCAAAAATTCTTTCGGAAATCTATCCAGTCTCCAAGTCATCAATTCACCGCTGGATAAAGAAGTTCGAGGAAAAATTACCGATCTCGAGTGAGAAAAAGCCTAGGAATCTGATAGCTATAGATGAAACTGTTGTCAAAGCAAACAAAAAGCGTTACTACGTTTATTCAGCTGTAGACGTTGAAAGAAATGAGCTGATTTTGATGAAAATTTACACAGCAAGAAACTGGCTCGTAAC
>CAZFII010000045.1:0-7895 GCA_964518925.1 uncultured archaeon | reverse complement strand
GGTTAAGATTCTCGATGGGCCAAATAGAGGGAGGATTATAACTAGAAACGTTATGGGCCCCGTTAGAGTTGGAGATATATTAATGATCAAGGAAACGGCAAGAGAGGCAAGGAAACTAGTTGTAAAGTGAGGTGGTTGTATGGAAAAAAGGATATGCTCATTCTGTGGCTACGAAATCGAACCTGGAACTGGAAAAATGGTTGTCAGGAAAGACGGAAAAATACTATACTTCTGTTCCCGTAAATGTGAGAAGAACATGCTAGAACTTAAGAGAAATCCAAGAAAGCTAAAGTGGACAAAGTATTACGTTAAGGGAGGTACTAAATGACTGAGCGAACTTTTGTAATGGTAAAACCCGATGGAGTCCAAAGGGGATTGGTTGGAGAAATAATAAGAAGACTTGAAAGGAAGGGATTGAAAATCGTTGCAATGAAGATGCTAAAAATCGACGAAGACCTTGCAAAGGAGCATTACGCTGAGCACAGAGAAAAACCGTTTTTCAAAAATCTAGTAGAATACATAACGAGTGGCCCAGTAGTTGCGATGGTTGTCGAGGGAAAAGAAGCTGTTAGAGTTGTTAGAAATTTAGTAGGTGCAACCAATCCAGTTGAAGCAAATCCCGGAACTATAAGAGGAGATTTTGGTTTAGATATAGGTAGAAACGTCGTTCATGCATCGGATTCAATAGAGTCAGCAAAAAGAGAGATTTCTCTGTTTTTTAAGCCAGAAGAGATTCTAGAATACGAGAGAATTGACGAATTTTGGGTATACGAAAACAAATAAATTTTAATTTATTAAATTATTTTATCTTTTTTGGTGATGGAATGGCTAAAGAACAGAAACGGCTCAGAACTCCGATAATTGCAGTGTTAGGACATGTAGATCATGGAAAAACTACTTTACTTGATAAAATAAGGAGAACAAGGGTAACAGCTAAAGAAGCTGGAGGAATTACACAACATATCGGTGCAACAGAGATACCAATTGATATTATAAAGAGGATTTGTAAAGATATCTGGGTTCCAAAGGTTACAATTCCTGGATTACTTTTTATAGATACGCCAGGACACAGAGCTTTTACAAATTTAAGGAAAAGAGGAGGAGCTTTAGCAGATTTAGCTGTCTTGGTTATTGACATCAACGAGGGATTCAAGCCTCAGACTGAAGAAGCTATATCAATTCTGAGAACGTTTAGGACACCTTTTGTTGTAGCTGCGAACAAGATAGACAGAATTCCGGGTTGGCAAAGTATAGAATATGCCCCATTCACTAAGAGTTTTGCTATGCAAGATGATATCGTCAAACAGAGACTTGAAAATAAGATATATGAGCTAATCGCCGACTTGTATAGATTTGGTTTCAATGCGGATCGATTCGATAGAATTAAAGACTTTACAAGAACTGTTGCAATAGTTCCTACTTCAGCTATCACTGGTGAAGGTATTCCAGAGCTCTTGATGATTCTCGTTGGTTTAGCTCAGAGGTATTTGGAAAAGAACTTAAGGCTACATGTTGAAGGGAGAGCAAAGGGAACAATTCTTGAAGTAAAAGAGGAAAAGGGCTTAGGTGTAACTTGTGATGCAATACTCTACGATGGAACTTTGAGAGTTGGAGATAGAATAGTCATAGCTGGAAAGGATGATGTAATAGTTACACATGTAAAAGCCATTCTCAAACCAAGACCAGCACAGGAAATGAGAGTTGAAAGCAGATTCAAGAGTGTTAGCAGTGTTACTGCTGCAGCGGGAATAAAGATTGTTGCACCAAACCTTGAAAGCGTATTAGCTGGGAGTGAGTTTGAAGCTATTGAGAACGAAGAAGATATAAAAAAGTTCAAGGAGAGGATTAAAAGAGAATACGAGGAAATAGCTATTAGAACAGATGAAGAGGGAATAGTTTTAAAGACTGATACACTTGGCTCGCTTGAAGCGATAATAAACGAGATTAGAAGGGCCAATGTTCCTATAAAAAAGGCTGAAGTTGGAGATGTTGACAGAAGGGATGTTGTAGATGCATCGACTAATAGGGATGAATTAAATAGAGTAGTCTTAGCATTCAACGTCAAAATGCTGCCGGGCGTGGAAGAAGAGGCTAGGAAATATGGAGTTAAGATATTTTCTGAAAAAGTCATTTACGCTTTAATGGATAAATTCTTGAAGTGGAGAGAAGAAGAAAGACTTGCAAGGGAGAGACAGAAAATTGAATCCTTAATAAAACCAGCAAAGATAAAGCTTTTAAAGCAGTACATATTCAGGAGGAGTAAACCAGCTATTATCGGTGTTAAAATATTGGCTGGAGAGCTTAAGAGGAATGTAGATTTAATCAAATCGGATGGAACATACGCTGGAACCGTTAAGAGCATGCAGAAAGAAGGAAAGAATATAAGTGTAGCAAAAGAAGGTGATGAAGTAGCAATAGCAATTGAAAACGTTACAATTGGAAGACAGCTTAAAGGAGATGAGGTGTTATACGTAGACGTTCCAGAAAGGCATGCAAAAGTAATTGAAAGGGATTTGTTAAACGTATTCAGTGAACAGACGAGAGTAGCTTTTAAAGAATTTTTAGAGATAAAGAGGAAAGAAAATCCATTCTGGGCTAAATAATTCGGGAAAATACCATTTCTGCAAGGTTTTTATAGTCGATTTTAACGGTGTTTATCAGTACATCCCTCCCTAAGAATCTGTAGTATTCTTCTTCGAGTTCAGAAGACATTACAACTTCCCCGTTCCTTGATAGTTCATAGCAACGCATCCATTTGTCAACTCCTACAATCAAAAACTTCTTCTTCAAAAAATACGGCTTTCTACTTTTTTTATCAAGGATCTCAAGAACAGCAGTAGTTTCATTAGCAATTATGGATGTATTAGTTGCTAATGCTTCTAAATTGATTCCTATCTCGTTTTCGTTGAGTTCGGAACTGAATCCTCCAATTTTACTTAAATAGACATCTGATATTATTTCGACTGGATACCTAAACATATTTTGCAATGATTAATACTTTATTAATAAACCTTTTGGTTCGAGAATGTGTTGACTTAGCGAAAAGCTATATTCAAATATTTAAAGCTTCCGCTTTAAGTTGACATGCTCGCTTAAGGGCGCAAGCTTCATATTATGCTTTTCGCACTAAGTTAACACATCCTTAGGTTAACACGTCTTGGTTCGAAAGAGTTATGTATTTAGTTACGATAACGAAATTCTAATGAAGTTTAAATGCCTTTTGTATTCATGGGATGACATCCAAAAACTCTGTAAGGTTTTAGCGAACAAGATAAAGAGTTCTGGGTTTAAACCGGACGTAATAGTTGCGATTGCAAGAGGTGGATGGGTTCCTGCAAGGATTTTATGCGATTTGTTAAACGTTAAAGAGTTGTACAGCGTTAAAACTGAGCATTGGGGTGTTGTAGCAACTCCAGATGAGAAGGCAAGGATTACCCAATATTTAAACGTAAACCTTGAAGGTAAAAACGTACTCATCGTTGATGACGTTGCAGACACTGGAGAAACGATTGAACTCGTTTTAAAACATGTAAGAGAACTCAATCCAAAAGATGTTAAGACAGCAGTAATAGATTACAAGAAGACTACCTCTAAGTTCATCCCAGATTTTTACGCAACTGAGATGAAGGAGTGGAGATGGATAGTTTACCCATGGAGTTTGCTTGAAGACATCAGGGATTTGATTAAGAAGATTGGAGTGAAAGACGTTAAAAAGGCCGTTGAAATTTTAAAAAATGAGTATGAACTCGATGTCGATGAAGGAGTTGTTAAAGAGGCTCTCTCAGATTAAGAGACTTATAAGAGTTGCAAGAGGACTAGAAAGGGCAGATCTGGTTATTAAAAATGCCGAAGTAGTTAACGTATTGACTGAAGAGATATATAAAGCTGATATAGCTATTTGTGAAGGTTTAATAGCTGGAGTTGGAAGTTATAGTGGAATTGAAGAAGTAGATGCTAAAGGATTGTACGCAGTACCGGGTTTGATAGATGCTCATACTCATATAGAGATGTCAATGCTAACCTTAAGCGAATTCGCAAGAGTAGTCGTTCCGAGGGGAACTACTGCTGTAGTAGCAGATCCACATGAGATTGCAAACGTTTTAGGTAAGGAGGGAATTAAGCTACTCCTTGAAGAATCGAAGCACACTCCCCTAAGATTTTTCTGTATGGTGCCGTCATGTGTACCCTCGTCTCCCCTTGAAACTTCTGGAGCAAAGATAGGGATAGAAGACGTTGAAGAGTTGCTCAAATATGAGAACGTCTTAGGTCTCGCAGAGGTTATGAACTATCCAGCGGTTTTGAATTGTGATGACGAAACCCTTTCAAAGATTTTAATCTGTGACATCGTTGATGGCCATTGTCCAAAGCTAAGTGGAAATGACTTGAATGCTTACGTAGCCGCTGGAATAGAATCGGATCATGAAAGCATTGAGTTAAATGAAGCAAAGGAAAAACTCAGACTTGGTATGAGGATTATGATTAGAGAAGGTTCTGCTGCAAGGAATTTAAAAGCATTAAAAGATTTAGCTGGTAATAGATACGTTATGCTCGTTACAGATGGAGATAGAGATGTCGTAGATTTACTAAACGAAGGATATCTGGATTACGTTTTTAGAAGGGCTATTGAGGAGGGTATTGATGAGATAAAAGCTTTACAGATGCTAACTATAAATCCAGCCGAATACTTTCGTTTAAACCTTGGATTAATCGCTCCCGGAAGATTCGCAGATATAGTTTTACTAAAGGATTTGAGGAGATTTGAGGTTTCAAAGGTTTTTGTAAATGGAAAAATTCCAGAGTTTAAGAAGTATAACTATCCAGAATGGGCAAAAAAGACTGTAAAGGCAAAAAAGATTTCTCCTAGAGATTTGGAGATAAGATCTGGGAAAGTAAGGATTATCGAGGTTTACGATGGAGAGATCGTTACAGGTGAAGTTGTAGAATACGTTGAAGGAATAGATACGAGTAGAGATATCTTAAAAGCTGTAGTCGTTGAGAGATATGGAAAGGGGAACATTGGAAAAGCCTATGTTAAGGGATTTGGGCTTAAAAGAGGAGCTATAGCTCAAACGATAGCCCATGATGCACACAACATAGTCTCAGTTGGTGCAAGTGATGAGGAGATTTGCAAAGCTGTGAACAGAGTTATAGAAATTCAAGGTGGAATAGTAGTAACAGATGCTGATAAATTCTTAGAGCTTAAACTCGAAATAGCTGGACTTATGAGTGATGAAAGAGCTGAAGTTGTTGCAGATAAGCTTAAAAGAATTAGAGACAAGATTAAAGAACTCGGATGTAAGCTTAAATCTCCGATAACAACACTTTCATTTATAGCACTTCCAGTTATTCCAAAGCTTAAAGTTACGGATTTGGGCTTAGTCGATGTTGAAAGGTTTGAGGTAGTAGACAAGAACTAAATCTCGTGAACTTGTGCTTGAAGGATTTCCGACAACAAGCCTATATAACTTGGAGCTGGATCGATAGCCTTAGCTCTTGTATCGTATATTTCCATCTTAATTTTGTTCTTCTTGATAGCATGGGCTAACCTCTGTATCTCCTCTTTTATCGATTTTCCTTCTAAAGCCACGTTCGCCTTTCCATCAGATATTAGAATTCCTCTAACAACTGAATTCTTATTTTTCAATCTAAAGGACTTTGCAAGTAAAAGAAGAACTCGCAATGCAGACGATAACGGTGTTCTTCCTCCCGTTTTCACATTCTCTAAGGCTTGTAAAACCTTGGAGTAGTTACGGGTTGGAGGAACTAAGACTTCTGCACTGTATCCTTTGAAAACTACTAAAGCTAAGGAATCCCTCTTCACATAGCTGTTTTCGATCAACTTTTTTGCAATACCCTTTGCAACACGTATTCGTTTCATAGCTACCATACTACCACTGGAATCTAAGAGTATAACCGTTAACCTTGGAACTCTTATCTTCCTAACCCTAACTCTAAGATGTTCTTGTTTTATTCCACCATTTAGAGCAGAAGCTCTTATCGTTGCCGGGATATCTATATCACATAGCTGATCCGATTTCAAGGGAATTGTATGCGATACTGGATATCCATGAGGATATCCTACAACGGTAGCTCTTTCATCTCTTGATCCTCTCCAAGTTCTTCTACCCTCTCTGTTCCGTGAAACGTTTAATTTTAAATCTAAATCGACATCAACTGAATCGAATTGCAACTCTCTATTTCCAATTCCATGTCCGCTATGACTATGATTATGTTTATGATTTTGTTTGCTTTGCTCCTTGTTAACCTCTTTTTTTTGACTGTTTTCTGGTAGCTTGGGTTGCTGAGGTGGCTCGAAAGGCTTTAGTTTTATTCTATGCGGTAAAGTCAGCTCCATAGCTTTCTTTAAATCTTCAAATGTAACCCTTTTTCTGCAATCTAAGGCGGCGATAGCTTTAGCCGTTCTAACCGTTACTATTTCTGCTCTATGTGTTCTTATTCCGTTCTCGATTATCGTTTTGACTAAGAGCTTAAGCAAATCGTCATCAATTTCTACTTTGTTTACGATCTCTCTCGCTTTTATTATTCTTTCCCTTAACTTTTTTTGTTCCTTTTCAAACTTCTTTCTAAAGGCTATCGGATCGGCTTGAAACTCTTCAACTCTTCTGATTATTTCAATTCTCTCATCAACATCCTTTATAGCTTCAATTCTTACGAATAAGCCAAATCTATCCAAAATTTGGGGACGAAGTTCTCCTTCTTCGGGATTCATGCTGCCAACGAGTATGAAGCGAGAAGGATGAGCCAAGCTAATTCCTTCCCTTTCAATAACGTTCCATCCCATTGCAGACGAATCGAGTAGTATATCGGCTATGTAATCATCAAGCAAGTTGACCTCATCGATGTAGAGTATGTTTCTGTTAGCTTCAGCTAAGATGCCCGGTTGTAAAGCTTTGATTCCCTCTTTAAGAGCTTTTTCTATATCTATCGTTCCAACTAATCTATCGACTGTAACGCTCAAAGGTAAATCTACAACTCTCATCTTTCTCTTTTCAATCTCAATTTCACCATTCTTAGCTTTCTCTCTGCAGATTTCACACATCTCAAGCTCGTTGTATGGATTGCAGTTAAACGGGCAGCCCTTAACAACTTCTATCTCTGGCAATACATCTGCCAAAGCTCGAACCATTGTGGATTTTCCAGTTCCCTTATCACCGCTGAGTAAAACACCTCCTATCGCTGGATTAACAGCGTTGCATAGCAAGGCAAGTTTAGCCTTCTCCTGCCCTACTATTGCCGAAAATGGAAAGATCAGCTTTTCGCGAGCTTCCATAACCTATCTACCTCCCCAATTTTCTCCATCCAGTGCTCATCATCCTCTGCGGTGTAAATCTCGATTAATCCGCCCTGTATATCCCCCTCACCTATATTCTCTTCAAGAATTCCCTCGATCTCTGAGTAAACCTCCCTAAGTCTTTCGATCAAATCTTCGCTCGTCTTCCACAACCCCCTCTCGTATGCTTCTATTAACCTCCTTGTAATCTCTTCAAGTGCGTAAACGTTGTTTTCCTCGAACCACCTTCTCATCTCTTCGTTCAAAACGTATTTCTCCGCAATCTCGTCGAATATCCAATCTTCAACGAGGTTAGTCGTTGCTTCCCAGCCGTAGAGATGCAAAATCTTCTTCGAGAACTCACTCGCCCCTCTGTAACCGTGCTTTTTCATCTCCTCAATCCATACATCGTTGAGTAGTTTCGTCCTCGCAATCCTCTCGATCTCAACCTTAACATCCACAACCTTCGTATCGCTCAAATCCCTCGTGTCCACTTGGACTACATCCACGTTCTTCTCAGTCAAAGCATCTACAGCATTCTTGAAACCGCCGTGATACGCAAAGTAACAACAGCAGTTCGTTAAATCGTGCTCATCGCTAACGT